>JANMVY010000513.1:0-3384 GCA_031393535.1 Actinomycetes bacterium
GGCATCAACATCAGCGGTGGTCTCCTCAGGCAGTTCCATCGTGTCCTCCCGTGCGTGCGTTCTGGTGGCCGCGCCCGCTGCCACGATACCCTGTGGGGTATGAGGATCAACCACCTACAGATACTCGGCGTGGACATGCGCCTCGGGGTCGGTGTCGAAGGATTCGAACGCGGCGGAGATGGATGCGTGCGAAACGTCGTCACCGATGCCGGCGCCATCCCCGCCGACGTGGTTGTGCTCGGTCTCGGTGTGCGTCCCAATGTGGCGCTCGCCAGGGATGCCGGCATCACGATCGGTGCGAGTGGCGCGATCGCGACCGACGCGTCCATGGCGACTTCGGTCCCGGGCATCTGGGCGGCCGGCGACTGCGCGGAGAGCTATCACCGGGTCACCAAACGCGCGGTATCTATCGCGCTCGGCACGCACGCGAACAAACAGGGGCGCGTCGTGGGCATCAACGTCAGCGGCGGTCGCGCCACCTTCCCCGGCGTCATCGGCACTGCGATCACCAGGGTGTGCGACATCGAGATCGGCCGCACCGGCCTGAACGAACGCGAGGCCGCGGCAGCCGGTATCGACGCAGTCGCAGCCGTCATCGAAGGATCCGGGCGCGCGCACTACTACCCCGACGCCGAACCGCTCACGGTCAAGGTCGTCGCCGAGCGGGACAGCGGCCGGATGATCGGCGCACAGATCGTCGGGGGATCCTTCGCGGCCAAGCGCATCGACGCGCTCGCCGTCGCCCATCTGGAACGAGATGACTGTCGACGACTTCGCACAACTCGACCTCGGGTACGCGCCACCGTTCTCGCCGGTGTGGGACCCGACGCTCATCGCGGCGAGGCGCGCCGGCAGCGGCGGGCGCTGATGCGACGCCGACCAGTGCGTGTCGATCGTGCGGAGCGCGAGAGGTGAACCCGATGGAAGATGAGCTCGCACTCCCCCACGGGTTCGTCCTCGTCCGCACGACACCCGCGTTCGACGAGGGCTCGGTTCCCACCGGCCTGCTGCACCGCCACCAGGTCGCCGCGGGTGTGTGGGGGCGGCTGGTAGTGCGCTCGGGCTCGGTCGACGTCGTTTTCGACGACCGGCCGCTCGACCCTCGCCACGGTGCACCGGGCAAGCCGATCCTCATCCCGCCCGAACGTGTGCATCACGTCGTCACCACGGGACCGGTCGGTTTCGTCGTCGAGTTCTACCGGGCGCCGACCGCGCAACCCTGAGGGCACTATCCGGCGTCGCGCTGGACACCAGGAGGGGTATGTCGCGGCAGCGTGGCGCGAGCCAGGCGAACCATCGCGTCCGCCGCGGGCGAAAGCCGGGCCGGCCGGTGCAGCAGCCCGATGCGACGGCTAATCACCGGGCGCAGCGACCGCACCACCGCGCCCCGCGTGGCCGCCTCCCTCGCGAGACGCATCGGGAGCAACGAGGTTCCGGCACCGGCGAGCACGAGCGGGATGATCGCCTCGCGGTAGTTGATCTCGACCGCGATGTTCGGCACGAGCCCGCCGCGTGCGAGCGTGCGGTCGAGGAGGCGGCGGGTCGAGGTGCCGAGCGGCGTCACGATCAACGGCAACTGCGCGAGCTCGCGTGGCGTGAGCGGCCCGTCGCCGGCAACCGAGCCGGGTGGCGAGACCGCGACGATCTCCTGGCGGAACAGCTCGATCCGCTTCAGGCCCACCCCGGCCGCGGTGATGTCGGTGAGCCCGAGCTCGGCCCGCCCGGAGCGCACGCTCTGCTCGACGCCGGCTGCTTCCTCGGGCTCGCGGACACGGATCACGATCCCTGGATGCTCGATTCGAAAGCGTCCGACCAACTCTGCAACCGGGTCCACGGCGAGCGTCGGCAGCGCGACGAGGTCGAGCGTGCCGGTCTCGAGCACAGCCACCGATGCCGCGACGGCCGCCAGATCGGCTGTCTCGCGCAGCACCCGTCGGGCCGCGTCGATCACCTGTAGACCGGCCGCCGACGGCGCGACGCTGCGCCCCAGCCGAGCGAACAGCTCGACACCCAACTCGGATTCGAGGGTGCGAACACCGTGCGACAACGAGGGTTGCGACACGTGCACCGATTGCGCCGCACGCGTGAAGCTGCCCTGATCGGCCACCGCGACGACGTATTCCAGCTGACGAAGATCCATAGGCAAAGACTATGGGTCGGATCGAACCTATTCGCTTGTCGCATGGGCCGATCGGGCGGACGATCATCGCGATGACGCAACCACTGGCCTTCGCGTGACGTTGCTGGCGGCCGCGTTCATCGGTGTCGGCATCGGATTCCTGGGTGGCCTGCTCGGCAAAGGCGGCTCCGCGATCGCCACCCCACTGCTGCACGCGATCGGCGTTCCGGCGATCATCGCCGTCGCCTCTCCGCTGCCGGCGACGATCCCCTCCACCATGGTCGCCGGCTACGCCTACTCGAAAGAACGGCTCGTCGACTGGCGGGTGGCCCGCTGGAGCGTCGCGTTCGGCGTACCCGCGACGGTTGCCGGCGCGCTGATGACACGCTGGATCAGCGGCGACGCACTCGTCAAGGCCACCGACACCATCCTGATCGCGCTGGGTCTGCGGTTGCTCATCGGATCACGGGGCGAGCCGCCACCCGCGGCACCCGCCGCGCCGCGGTCGCGGCTGCTGCTCGCTGCAGTGGCCACCGGCGTCGGCGTCGCGTCGGGCCTGCTCGCCAACAGCGGTGGGTTCCTGCTCGCCCCGCTCTACATGACGGTGCTGCGCCTCCCGATCAAGACCGCGCTCGCCAGCTCGCTCGCCGTCGCGTCGGTGCTCGCGATTCCCGGAACCGTCGTGCACGCCGCGCTCGGACACATCGACTGGGTGCTCGTCGCGGTGTTCGCCGCGACCTCGGTCCCGCTGTCGTTCCTCGGCGCACGCGTTGCGTTACGAACCGACCCGCACCGCCTCGAGACGATCTATGGCGCGGCTCTCGTGCTGCTCGGTGCTGTGTTCCTCGTCCTTCACTGACACGCTGCCCGGCGTGTCAGAGCGGGGCCTGAGCCGAACCGTCGACGATGCCAGGCTTGAACGCGCGCAGCCGCAGGCTGTTGGAGACGACGAACACCGACGAGAACGCCATCGCCGCGCCGGCGATGACCGGGTTCAGATAGCCGGTCGCAGCGAGCGGGATCGCGGCCACGTTGTACGCGAACGCCCAGAACAGGTTGCCTTTGATGACCGCGCGGGTGCGGCGCGAGAGCCGGATGGCGTCGGCTACGGCGTGCAGATCACCCGACATCACGGTGAGGTCGCTTGCCTCGATGGCCACATCCGCGCCGGTGCCCATGGCGAGCCCGAGATCGGCTCGGGCGAGCGCCGCGGCGTCGTTGACACCGTCGCCGACCATGGCGACGACCTTGCCGGCGGCTTGCAG
>JANMVY010000516.1:0-2614 GCA_031393535.1 Actinomycetes bacterium
CCCGAACTGCTCGTATCGGGCACGTGTGTGCGCGTGCCTGTGTTCACCGGGCACTCGCTGTCGATCAACGCGTCGTTCGCGCGACCCATCAGCCCCGACCGGGCGCGTGCGATCCTTGCGGAGTCGCCTGGTGTGGTGCTCGCGGACATCCCGACCCCGCTCGACGCGGCGGGCGTCGACCCATCGTTCGTGGGCCGCATCCGCCGCGACCCCACCGTCGCGAACGGGCTCGCGCTGTTCGTCTCGGGTGACAACCTTCGCAAGGGCGCCGCGCTCAACGCGATCCAGATCGCCGAGGCGCTCATCGCCCGCGGCATCCGCTGAACCTTCCGTCACTGCGGCGTCCCTTGTTGCGCAACCAGTGTGGAACAGGTGCCGAACAGGTCGCCCGGCCGCGTGGCGGAGGTGTGCGCTATTGCGGCGGGTCGTGGCGATAGCGGGCCATGGCGTCGTCGAGCGACAGGTCCAATTGGTTCGCGAGCGACGCCAACCAGGCGAGCACATCGCCGAGCTCGTGCAGCTGTTGGTCGGGTGTGCCTTTGCGGACTGCTTGTGCGAGCTCGCCGAGCTCCTCACAGAGCCACGCCACTGTCGCCGGGATGCCGCGTGCACGGTCGCTCACCCCGTAGAGCGCCTCCATCAGTTCCTGTACATCGTGCAGTTCCACGACCGGGCACGCTACCTGTCAGGCCGTGTGGGCGACGCTCGGGAGCTCGGGTGCGAGTGCCCAACCGAGCACCCGTAGCAGTGCTGTGGCCGCGGGTCGCACGAGTAGCGTGTCGGCTCCCGGGGCGACGGGCAGCCACAGGATGCGCCGGGCCCAGCCGGGCAGCAGGCTCACTGCCGCGCTCGCGATGATGGCGTACGGCGGTCGAGCCGCAAGGGGGAAGGGCGCGAAGACCAAGAACTTCACCGCGTCGCGCGCCTGTGCGCCGCTGTGCAGCTCGGGCCGGAACGCCTCAATCGTGTCGTGCAGCTCGGCACGCGAGCACGGCGGCGCCACGACCCCCAGGCGTTTCGCGACCACGGCCATCTCGCGGACGTACGAATCGGCGTCTGCGTCGCTGAGCGGCCGTACGGCGTATCGCTGGTACGCGACGAGGAAACTGTCGACCTCGGTCACGTGCACCCAGGCGAGCAGGTGCGGATCGCTCGCCGAATAGGAGCGACCGTCGGGCGCGGTCCCGGCGACTCGGGCGTGCACCTTGCGTACGCGGGTGATCGCGGCTCGGGCCTCGGCTGTCGTGCCGTAGGTCGTGGTACCGACGAAACCGGCGGTGCGCTGCAGCCGACCCAGCGGATCGTGTCGGTAGTCGGAATGATCGGCCACGCCGGCCATCGCGAGCGGATGCGCCGTCTGCAGGAGCAGTGCGCGAAGGCCGCCCACGAACATCGCCGGGTCTGCGTGCACCCGCCACGCCGCGCTCGCCGGCCCGAACAGGCCAGGATCGACCCGCGTGGGGTCGTGGCTCGGTGGGTTCTCGTGGCCGGTCACGAGCCGGCGTACTCGGCGCCTGAGCTCGCGGCGGACGTGATCGACCGAGTCGGCCGGTTGGATCATGGGGGCTACGTTACGGGCGGAGTTGGGCGCTCCGTCACGAGGAGGGAGGCGCAGATGGACCATGCGACTCAGGTCGGCATCATCGCGAGGTGGCTCGACGAGGATTATCCGGAGTCCGAGCGCATCCAACGGGTTCTCGGGTCGGGCCGTGTTCCATCGACGGTGCTCGGCCGAAACGAGGGCGCCGTGCGGCACTTTCATCGTGGCCTCCGCGCGGTCATCGGCGGCTCGTCCACGACGACCGACGCAGCGCCTCGTACCGGCCGGTAAGGTCGCAACGTGGCAGGGAATGCACAGAACTCGGCCAGGAGCACCCCGGCGGCCGCGCCGCGCCGGGCCAGCCGTGGTGATCGATCGCCGGAACTCACCACTGAGGGGTTGGCCGAGTTCATCGTGGGCGAGTCCACCGACGCGGCGCGACTCGCCCGGGCCGAAGTCGTGAAGGATGTACTGACCCACGCATCATCCGACGAACGCGAGGCGATCGCGGCGTGGCTGACGGCCTTGCTCGACGGCACGTCGCTCGATGACCTCCCCGCGATCTTCGACGCGGTCGTCGAACGCGACAATCCGGTCTACGGCGTGCCGCCGCTCGATGCCGACGATCAACTGGTCGACAACTGGCGGCGCTATGGCGCCTATCCCTACCGCAACCTCATGTCGCGCAAGAACTACGAGCGACAGAAGTACGGCTTGCAAGTCGAGTTGCTGAAGCTCCAGGCCTGGGTGAAAGAGTCCGGCGAGCGTCTCGTGGTGGTGTTCGAGGGCCGCGATGCGGCGGGCAAGGGTGGCACCATCAAGCGGTTCATGGAGCACCTCAACCCGCGCGGCGCGCGGGTCGTGGCGCTCGAAAAGCCCACCGAAGTCGAGAGTGGGCAGTGGTATTTCCAGCGCTACGTGCAGCACTTGCCGACGCGGGGCGAG
This sequence comes from Actinomycetes bacterium, assembly GCA_031393535.1. Taxonomy (GTDB): domain Bacteria; phylum Actinomycetota; class Acidimicrobiia; order Acidimicrobiales; family WLNW01; genus WLNW01. The sequence continues at coordinate 2,486 of JANMVY010000516.1, forward strand.
ATCGTGATGTTCGATCGCTCCTGGTACAACCGCGCCGGCGTCGAGCGCGTGATGGGGTTCTGCACCGAGGACGACTACTGGGAGTTCATGCGTCAGGCCCCCGAGTTCGAGCGCAACCTCGCACGCAGC
>JANMVY010000534.1:0-3114 GCA_031393535.1 Actinomycetes bacterium
CATGGACATGCCGGCCGGCATCACGGCGTGCACCACCGAGCCCGGACGCGTGCGCACGTCCATCACACGCCAGAACGCCGCGGGTGTCCACGGCAGGCCGTACCCGAGCACGGTCATCACCGCGGCCATCGCGTAGCCCGAGGTGGTGGGCTCCGCGGTGTTGATGAGCGCGGGCGCTTGATCGGATGATTCGGTGAAGTCGAGTATGAGTCGATCACCGCGTTTTGTGAACGTGAGCCGTACTGCGTACACGTTGTCGGCGACACCATCGTGCTCACAGAAGCCGACGTGTCGCCACGTGCCGTCGGGCAGCGCACGAAGGCGCTGTCGCAAGCGCTGCTCGGTCGAAACGATCATGCGGTCGAGTGTCGCGACCACTGTGTCAGTGCCGTACTTCGCGCACATCTCGATGATGCGCTCGGTCTGCACGCGGTTCGCCGCGATCTGGCCGAGTAGGTCGAGCCGATTCAACTCGGGTGTCCGAGACCGGTGGAGATACTCGCGCTCGATGTCGGCGCGCATGACCCCGCGTTCAACGATCTTCACCGGCGAGATCGGCAGGGCTTCTTCATAGATGTTGCGGGCGCCTACCGTGATCGAGCCGGGTACCGGGCCGCCCACATCCGCCTGGTGCACGCACGAGCCGGTCCACGCTATGAGGCGGTCACCTTTGAAGATCGGTGCGACGACGATGACGTCGGCCTGATGTGGTGCGCCCACATAGGTGTCGTTCGTGAGGAACATGTCACCGGGGTTGATGCCCGGGTTCACGGTGTAGTTGTCGATGACGTCGCGCACGATTCGCCCGAGGGCGGCTGCGTGCACGAGCACGTAGATCCCGGCGACCACCGTCTCGCCGCTCGCGGTCATGAGGCCGCTGTTGAAGTCGTTTCCCTCTGTGGCGATCGGCGAACCCGACACGCGACCGATGGTGACAGCGGCCTCGTCGTTGATGGCCCACAGACGATGACGCAGCACCTCGAACGTCGCCGCGTCGATCGCCCCACGGGATTCGTTGCTCGATGGGGCGTTATCCACGGTCAGTCCTTGTCGTTCGACGACGGGAGTCGGGTCGGTGGGAGAAGGAGCCTGATGTCTCCGGTGACCTCTTGGACCGCGATGTGGCCGGGGTAGACGACCAGGGTGGTCGTAGGGAGCTCGACGAACGCGGGGCCGGCGATGCGCGTACCGGCGGGCACGGTTGCTCCGTCGTAGACCGGGCATTCGACATGGGCGCCGTCGAACCATGCCTTGCGAGCGCCGACTGATACGAGCTCGCCACCGGCGCGATGCTGCATCCCTGCGATGGACGCGTCGGTGATCACCGGCGCGCGGGCCTCGACGGTGACGCTCACGGCCTCGATACCTGCCGAGGCGAACGCGGTGCCCGCGCCGACGAGCCGTTCGTACTCGCGTCTGAAAGTGGTGCCGAGCGCGGTCGCGTCGAGGGCTCCGTCGATGACGATCGCAAGCGAGTGCACCTGACGAGCGAAGCGCAGCGAGATGCGCTTTTCGATGCGGATCGCATCGGGCGAGCCGGACTCGACCTCGGCGCGGGCGCGCGCTTCGAGACGGTCGAGCTCAGGGCCGAGCCAGGCGAGTGCGGTATCGAGCGGTTCGGGTCGGATTTCGAGCAGCGCCATGCTGCGCAGGTCGGTCGCCGCGGCGCCGTAGGCCGAGAACACCGAGGCGAGTGCGGGGATCACCACCTCGGCCACGCCGAGGTCGGCGGCGTACCGACCGGCGTATTGCGGGGCCGCGCCACCGTATGCGTACAACGCGAAGTCTGCAGGATCGTGGCCACGTTGCACGGTGGAACGGCGCACAAGGTCGGCCATCTGCGCGTTCGCGACGCGAAGGATGTCGTCTGCGGCTTGCTCGATGCTCATGGCGAGCGGGGCGGCAATGGCCCGATCGATCGCGCGGCGCGCGGCCGCGGCATCGAGCTGCAACGCGCCACCGAGCTGGGTGAGATACCCGAGCGCGACCGCGGCGTCGGTGACCGTGGGTTGAGCGCCGCCGCGGCCATAACACGCCGGTCCCGGATCGGCGCCCGCGCTCTGCGGGCCGACGCGCAGCGCGCCCATCATGTCGTCGATCCACGCGATCGAGCCGCCACCGGTACCGATGGAGGTGAGATCGACCACCGGTGTGGCCAGCGGGTACATGCCGATCATCGGCCGGCGCGCGTACTGCAACCGGCCGTCGGCCACCAACCCGACGTCGAAGCTCGTGCCGCCGACGTCGGTGGCCACCACGTTCGCATGGCCGAGCCGGCGACCGAGGTCGAGCGACGCGCACACTCCGCCGACCGGCCCCGAGTTCAACGTGTCGACCGGTGCGTGCACGATGCGCGCCGCATCCTGCACCCCGCCGCTTGACTGCGTGACGACGAAACGGCCGCGGAACCCGCGCGCGGTGAACACGTCGCGCAACTTGTCGATGTACCCCGAGACGAGAGGCGCGACATACGCGTTGAGTAGCGCGGTCATGGTGCGCTCGTACTCGCCGATGCGCGGAGCCAGCTCGTGCGACAAGGTCACGTGTACACCGGGCAGCTCTTCGACCGCGAGCTCCCCGATGCGCCGCTCATGGCGCGGGTCGATGATCGACCAGAGCAACGACACGGCGATGGCTTCTACGTCGCGCTCGCGCAGCACGCACAGCGCTCGGCGCGCGTCGTCCTCGTCGAGTGGTTCGAGCACGGTGCCGTACGCGTCGACGCGCTCGCGCACACCCACGATGTTGCGGCGCGGCAGCAGCAGCCTGGGCTTCTCCCAGTGCGTGGCCTCGGTGCGGAACTGCTCTTCGATGCCGATCACCTTGTTGCCGCGCGCGATCGGCACGGTGGCCTCGAAGCCTGCCGTGGTGATGAGGCCGATGCGTGCGCCGCCGCCGGTGAGCAACGCATTGATGCCGACCGTCGTGGCGTGCGCGAGAAGGTCGGCTCCTTGCAGTGCGGTGTCGAGCGTGAGGTCGATGGTGCGCGCCGCGTTCTCGATGGAGTTGCAGATGCCGACTCCGAGGTCGTCGCGTGTCGACAACGCCTTGCCCACGCCCACGCGGCCGGTCGCGTCGATGATGACGCAATCGGTGAACGTTCCTCCGGTATCG
>JANMVY010000500.1:0-1916 GCA_031393535.1 Actinomycetes bacterium
GCGGTGCACTGCCAGCGCCCACCACTGTCGGAGGGCTGAGCCACCCTCTTGCGTCCGCTTCCACCCGTCCCTCCCGGCGCATGCGAGACCCTGGTTCAGCTGCCGCCGAGGCCGGCGTCAACCGGCAAGCAACGACCTGACTTCGACGATTCGTGCGGAGCAGTCGGGTCTACTCACGGCGAGACCGCGCCCACATCTAAACTTAGCGGGCGACAGGGCGGCGCTCCCGGTCCAGGACCACCGGTGGCCCAGCCATCGGGTCCGCCTGTACCGATTCGGTGACGTTGTCGAGAGGCACGCATGTCACGATCCATGTACCGGCCGCGCACACGTTCCCTGGACGGGCACGCCTTCGCGTCATCGGTACATGGGGCGTGACATGTTCGTGCGTAGTAGTCGCGATGCCTCAACACACACCCATGCAGCGTCGCGGGCCAACCGTTCCACTGATCAATATCGAGCAGGCCGCCGTGTCGCTCGGCGTCTCCGTGCGCTTCATGCGCCGCCTCGTCAACGAACGCCGCATCCCGTTCCACAAGGTCGGCAAGTACGTCCGGTTCGACCGATCAGACATCGATCAGTTCGTACTCGACGGGCGGGTCGAGCCGGCGCACCGTGGAACGCGCGCAAGGTAGGTCTTCGCTATGAGGCCTTGACGATCGGATCGCGACTTCCGCTCCCCGTGGCGTCGCGTGCGCTCGCGATCATGTCGCTCAATGCACGACCGATAGCCAGCTCTCGTTCAGGACTTGCGTGCTGGTAGATGAGCGCAGCGCGCGCCGACGAGTGTCCCATGCGCGTCATCAGTTCGCGAGTCGAGGCACCGGTCGCAGCGGCGAGCGTGTTGCCGGTGTGGCGAAGGTCGTGAAAGTGCAGTCCGTCGAGTTCGAGCGCGCCTACGACCTTGGTCCACCGCACCGACCAGTTTCCGCGACGCAGGGGACCGCCCTTGGGGCCGACGAACACGAGGCCGTCGAGCCCGGGCTCGGAGTACGCGCCGAGATGCGCACGCAGCTCTTCGACGAGGACCTGCGGAATCGCTACCAGTCGCCGGCCCGCCGAGGTCTTCGGTTCGCCGATGATGCGCGTGCCGTCGCTCAGCTCGGTCTGGGCGACCACGACCGAGACCGTGCCGGCATCGAGATCTATCCGTCGACGAGTGAGCGCCGCGAGTTCACCGAAGCGAAGACCGGTGAAGGTCGCCATCAAGATCAGCATCCGAAAGCGGGGCTCGACGGTTGATGCGATCAGCTCGACCTGTTCGATCGTCGCGACCGGGCGCTCAGGACTGCGCTCGACTCCAGCGCCTTTGAGCACGCACGGGCTCTTGACGATCAGCCCATCCTCAACCGCTGTCGCAAGAATCGTGCGGAGAAGTCGATAGCACTTCGCGACCGTCACCGGGCCGGGGCGATCGGCGCGCGACATCTCGGCGTGCCACCGTCGAACCATCGGAGGTGTGATGGAACCAAGTTCGCGCCGGTCGAAGGACGGAACGATGTGAAGCCTCAGCAGCGACTCGTACAGCTCCCGCGTCCGGGGGCGGATCGTCCGCTCGTGCAGCCAGCGATGGGAGTACGTCTCGAACGTCACTCGACCATCGCGCGGGTCGATCCAGTTACCCCGGTTCCGGTCGGCGATCGCGGCCGCGAGTGTCTTCTCGGCCTCAGCACGTGTGACGAAGGTACCCAGCGACGTGTACGTGTTTCCAGGCTCGAGAATCGCCGGCTGCCACCGACCAGACGGCAACTGGCGAAGGGCTCCGCTGTCTCGTTGGCGTCGAAGACGCTTGGCCATGCCCACCTCCGACGAGGAGCCTAGGGCGTGTCGTGCAAATATCGTGCAAATAGCGGCGGTCAAGTAGGGCGCCTAACGGACACCACCGGTAGAACGAAATGCGGTCTGACCTGGGCATT
>JANMVY010000503.1:0-8246 GCA_031393535.1 Actinomycetes bacterium
TGCCGCGGTGCGCCGACGCTGGGAACCGCTCGTCATCCCCCTGCTCGTGCTCTGCGCACAGGTCTGAACTCGCGGCCGAAGCGCGTCAATCGATGAGCCGGGCCACAGCCCGGGCGAGGCCGGTGTCCTCGGGGCCGGCGGCGCGGGCGAGCGCGGTCGCCCGCGCCAGCGCGCGGTCGCGCCATGCCGGAACCTGCAAGGCGCGGGCCACCCCCGCGGTGACCCACCAGGCGTCGATGCCGACGGCGTCGTCGAGTGCATCGAGGTCGCGACCCACGGCCTCGAGATCGATGATCGCCCCGGTTGCGGCCCGCGCCTCGGCCGTGACCAGTCGGGCCACCGTGGCGTAGCGGGCCACGCCCAGCGACGCGGCGTGCCGGGCCACCTCGTCGGCTTCGGCGGCGGCCTCGGCGGGCCGACCGACGAGCAAGGCCAGCCGTGCCCGTTCGAGGCGCAGGCGAAGATCGAGGCGCCACCCGAACGTCAGGTGCGCGGTGAAACATGCCGCCGCACGTTCGAGGGCGTCGGCTGCGCCGGGCGCGTCGTCGCGCAACAGTGCCGAGGACGCGAGGTCGAGCCACGACGCGATGCGGGTCTCGGGGAAGTCGACCATGGCGACCTCGTCCGCGGCCTGCACGTTGGCCGCGTCGGCCCGCTCCCACTGCCCGAGGGCGCGCAACACCCAGCCGCGGAAGTTGCCGGCTCGTCCGGCGAAGCGCGGCACGTGGCGGCGCTCGAGTTCGGCGTCGTACCGGGCCAAGGCCTCGAGCGCCTCGATGGGCCTTCCGGCAAGTGCCTGCGCGTGCCCGGTGAACAACAGCGCGTGCAGAAGCTCGGTGGTCTGCTCGGCGCCCGACTCGACGCGGGTGATCGGACGAAGGAGATCGAGGGCTTCGCGTGGGCGGCTCTGGTGACTGCGCAACACCCCGAGCCACACGGTCGGCACTGCCCGTGCCGGGCCCTCGGCAGTGGCCGCAGCCTCGCGAAGCAGTGGCTCGGCCCCGGCGAGGTCACCGGTCGCGTGGCGTACTCGGCCCGCGATCGTGAGACACGACGCCCGCACGGCGGGGTCGCCCGCGAGCGCCGCGCCGTCATCGGCATACGACCGGGCGTCGTCGAAGCGGCGGGCGAAGTACGACGCCCACGCGCCGGCCACGAGCGCCGGGGCGCCTGCGCCCGCGGTGAGCGCGGTCTCGACGTCGCCGAGTGCCGCCTCGTAATCCCCTCGCATCGTGCGAATCCGCGCGCGTGCCAGGTGCCGTTTCGGCGTGTCCGACAGGCGCAACGCGCGGTCGAGCAACTCCTCCGCCGCCGCACGGTCGAAGCGCTGGGCCGCCCGCGCCGCCGCCTCTTCGAGCGCGTCTGCGGCCAGTTCGGTGTCGCCCCCGAGATGCGCGTGGTGGGCCACGGCCAAGGGATCGGCCCCGGTTCTGGTGAACAGTACCCGAGCTGCCTCCCGATGCAGGAGCGCGGCGCGGGCCGGCGGAGTGGCGTCGGCCAGCGCGTCGCGCACGAGGGCGTGACGAAAGGCGTAACCCTGCCCGGCGTCGTCGAGCAGACCACGCGTGCGAGCGAGGTCGAGGTGGGCGACGAGCGACAAGGGCCGCACGCCCAGAACACCCGCGAGAACATCGACGTCGATCGTTGCGCCGAGCACCGCGGCGGCCGCGACCGTGGGCCCTGCGTCGCCGAGCAGCGCCGCCACATCGGCGACCGCGTCGACGAGCGACTCGGGCAACGGTGCACCGGGTGCGGCCGCCGCGAGTTGGGTGAGAAAGAGCGGGTTACCACCCGCCCGGGCGTGCAGGGCGGGGCCGCGCTCAGCCCCCACGAGCGCCACCGCTTCGTCGAGGGCGAGTGGGCCGAGGGGAATCGTCACACCTGCCGCGATCGGCGGTCCTGCGCCAGATCGACGGGTCGCCACCACGAGCAGACCGCCACGCCGCCGCGCGAGGTGGACGAGCAGGTCGGCAGTCGATGCGCGGGCCAGATGGACGTCGTCGATCGCGAGCACCACCGGGGTGTGTGCCGCGAGGCGACCGAGCACGGTGTCGAACGCCTGGAGTAGCCGTGCGTTGCCGATCACGATGTCCGAGAACACGTCGACGTGGGCCGCGCCCGCGGTGCCGAGCAGCGACCCCAGCACCGCGTGCTCGCCCTTCAACAGCTCCGCACCCTCGACGGGCGACAACGTGCGCACGTGCGCGGCGAGTGCATCGACGACGCTCTGCATCGGCAACTCGCCGAACACCGGCTCGCACGCGCCGTGCAGCCAGAGCGCCCCCGCAGCGGCGGCGCGACGACCGAAGGCGCGCAACAACGCCGACTTGCCGATGCCGGCGTCGCCCTCGATCAGCACCAGGCGACCGTGCCCGAAACGGGCCCGGGCGAGCTCCTCACCCAGCCGCGCCAACTCCCCCTGACGGCCGACGAGGCGGCCGACCGGCGTGACGTCATCGGCGGCCCTCGGCGGCATCGCCGGCGGGGCGGTGAGAACCTCGTCCTGCAACAACGCCAGGTGCACGGCCTCGGTCTCCCGGGACAGGTCGACGCCGAGATCGTCGACCAGCTGGGCCCGCATCCGCGCATACGCGGCGAGGCCGGCCGCTGTCCGGCCCCGCCGTTGTTCCGCGAGCATCAGTTGGCGCAGCGACTCCTCGTCGTAGCGATCCGCGGCCATTGCCTCCGCGGCGAGCTCGATCGCCTCGTCGAACCGACCGAGCGCCATTGCGGCCGCGACCGCAACCCGCCGAGCCCGCGCCACGATGCGCTCGGCGGCCCGGCGTGGTTGCTCGGCCCACGCGGCGTCGAGCTCGTCGGGCAGCAGCGGGCCGCGAGCCGTCGCCAACGCGTCGCGCGCCGCCGTCAACGCGTCGAGATGGCGGCCGGCCACGTCGGCGTCCTCGGCGCGCATGACCAGATTGCACACCTCGTCGATGTCGAGCTGATCGAGCTCCAGTCGGTAGCCCGCATCGCCGAACGTGATGCGTGACCGGCCGACGACGGATCGCAGGCGGCTCACCAGGACGGCGAGCTGTTCGGCCGGTCGCGCGGGCAGGTCCCCCGACCAGACGGCATCGACGAGGCGATCGGTGGACACCGGCCGACCGTGCTGGAGCACCAGCAGCTTCAGCACGATCCTGGCCTTGCGACTGCCGAGCTCATGGTGCGTCACGCCGTCCACGGCGAACTCGCCCAACACCCGGACGCGCAAGGAAGTCATCGCATGCAGTGTTGCACTGTTGGGTCGAGAGCCGTCGGGTGCGACGTCGCGTCGTCGTCTGCGAAGCGTTGAGGCGACGTCAGTAGTTCGTCCAACGCGGCTGAGCGAGCACGCCTTGGAACTCGGGCTGCCGCTTCTCCTTGAAGGCCGCGACACCTTCGACGATGTCATGGTTGGCGATCGTGCGATTCGCGAGCGACGCGTACTCCTGGGCCAACACGTGCTCGCGATATGTGCGATCGAGGCCGTCGATCACCAGCCGCTTCGAGAACCGCAGACCGGCCGGCGGCCCGGCCAGGATCTCGCCCACGAAATCGGTCGCGAACGCGTCGAGTTGGTCGTGGGGGCGGACGTAGCTGACCAGACCGATGCGCTCGGCTTCGGCGGCGTCGATGGGACGCGCGAGGTAGATCAACTCGAGGGCCTTCGCCGTGCCCACCGTGCGCGGCAACAACCAGGCGACAGCGTCGTTGGCGGTGAGACCGATGCGGGAGAACGCGGTGGTGAACCGCGCGCGATCGGAGGCCAGCCGAATGTCGCAACACAGGGCAAGGCCGAGACCACCACCGGCGGCGACACCGTTGATCACGCCGATGAGCGGCTTGGACAACTCCAAGATCGGGACGAACAAGTTGCGGGTCACGCCGACCGGAGGAATCTGCCCCCCGGCGGCCGACAGGTCGGCTTCACCCATGTCGGCACCGGCGCAGAACGCGTCGCCAGTTCCCTGCAGGACCACGACTCGGACCTGGTCGTCGTGCTCGGCCTCCGCGCAAAGCCGCCCGAGGTGGTACATCTGGTCGGGGGTGAGCGCGTTGCGACGCTCGGGGCGGTTGATGACGACCTTCAGGACGTGATCGACGCACGTGACGTCGAGGCCCTCGATCGTTTCGATGTGCACATCGACTCCTCTCCGCACCGGGCGAGCGTAGTGTCGACGTCGACAGCGCAGCGGCGACCCCGGCTCGCCGAGTACGCGGATTTTCCGACGGCACAAAATCCGCGGGCGCCCTTCAGTGCGACAGTAGTCATGTGACCGACCTCCGCCGCGACACCCGCACCGACCCCGTGTTGTTGGTCGCGTTGGGTAACGGCGATCGCGAAGCGCTCACGGTGCTCTACCACCGGCACGCTCCGTGGCTGCTGGCCCGATTGCAGTACCGATGCCACGACACGACGATGGTCGACGTCGCGCTCCACGAGACATTCCTCGCAGTGTGGCGCAAGCCGGGCTCCTACAAGGGCACCGGCGATGTCGGCGCATGGATGTGGGGCATCGCCATCCGTCGACTCATCGATCAGCTCCGCCGCCAGAAGCGCCTGCCCCTGCCGACCAAGGCCGAGGCCTTGGTGGTCGCGGCCGAAGATGAGGTGCTCGTCGGCATCGAGCACGGCGACCTGGGTGCGGCCGTCGAATCGCTATCGCCCGAACTGCTCGCCGTAGTCCGGGCAACGGTGCTCGACGGGCTCACGACTCGCGAAGCGGCCCGGCTCCTCGGAATCCCCCAAGGCACTGTCAAGACCCGGTTGGCCCGGGCACGAACCCAAATGCGCATCGAGCTCACCGGGATGACTCCATGACCGACTCGACTTCTTCGCTCACCGAGCCCCCGTGGCACTCGCCACCGGCGCACCTCGGCCGCTACGCCCGAGGCGAGTCGACGCCGTCGCAGGTTGCGTCCCTCGAGCCGCACCTCGCCGGTTGCCCCTCGTGCCAGGCAGCCTTCGTCGAACTGACACGTTCGGCACCGCGCTCGGTCGAAGACCGTCTGAGCCGCGTGTTCGACGCGGTCATCGACTCGGTCGACCGGCCGGTTCCGTCGGTCCTCGAACGGCTGCTCATGCGCGTCGGCGTACCCGACCACGTGGCGCGGCTGCTGGTTGTCACACCCGCGATGCGGTTGTCGTGGTTCGCGGCGGTCGCCACCACGCTCGCATTCACGGTGCTTGCAACCCGCTCGGGCGGAATGGGATTCGGCGCCTTCCTCGTCGGCGCGCCGCTACTCCCCCTCGGCGCCGTCGCCGCGACGTTCGCGGTGCTCCGCGACCCCACGGCCGACCTGACCATCACGACACCGGTGCGGAACTCTTGGCTGCTCCTGTTGCGGAGTGTGGGCGTGCTCGTCACGACCCTCGTGCTCTGCGGAACCGCCGCCATCGCCTTGCCCGACCACGGGTGGGAGAACGCGGCATGGCTTCTGCCGGCGCTCGCGCTGAGTACCGCGTCGGCGGCGCTCAGCACGTGGGTCCATCCCTCGACGGCCGCGGTCGCCCTGAGCGCAGGGTGGCTCGGCGCCTTGGCCGCGACGAGTGGCCCGGTCGCCCGACTCCTTCGCACCGTCGACAGCGGGGGGCTGGTCGAGCAATCGGCGGCCTTCGCCCCTTCCGGCCAGTTGGTGGCCCTCGCAATCACCTGTGTCTCATCGCTCGTGCTGCTGCGGCGGCGCGAGGTCCTCGACATCGGGAGGTTGCCATGACCGTCACCATCACCGTCTCGGGGCTGCGACGCAGCTTCGGGAGCACCGTCGCCCTCGACGGGATCGACCTCGAGTTCGGCACCGGCGTGACCGGCCTGCTCGGACCAAACGGGGCCGGCAAGACCACGCTGCTGCGCATCCTGGCCACCGCGATCGGCCCCGATGCGGGCGAAGTACGCGTGCTGGGCCACGATCCCCAGAGCACCGAAGGCCGCCTGGCCGTGCGGCGGATGCTCGGTTTCGTGCCGCAAGAACCCGGCTTCCACCAACGCTTCACGACGTTCGAGTTCGTCGACTACCTCGCCATCCTCAAGGAGTTGACCGACCGCCGAGCCCGACACGACGACGTGCGGCGCGTCCTCAGCCAGGTCGGCCTCGGCGAGGTGATGCACCGCCGCATCAAGACGCTCTCCGGTGGCATGCGTCGCCGCGTGGCCCTCGCGCAGGCCCTGTTGGGCAACCCGCAACTCCTCGTGCTCGACGAGCCCACGGCGGGCCTCGATCCCGAGCAGCGGCTGCGGTTCCGCGAGATCGTCGGCGGCATCGCCGAGGCGCACACCGTTGTGCTCGCCACCCACCAGACCGAGGACGTCTCCGCCATCTGCGACCGGGTCGTCGTCATCGACCAGGGGAAGGTCTTCTTCGAGGGGACGCCCCAGGGCCTCGCCGATACGGCCCGGGCGAAGGTCTGGACCTCCGACCGACCCGCTCCCGGTGCGCTGTTGAGCTGGCGCACTTCCACCGGCCGCTACCGGGTCATCGGCGACCGACTCGACGGAGCGGAACCTGCCGAACCGACCATCGAGGACGCCTATCTCCTGCTGATCGGCAAACGGGCCTTGGGCCAGGAGGAAGCCGCGTGAGCACGCCGGGAATCAACCGTCGCGTCGCCTTCGCGCTCGCGCCCGGCGAGGCCCGCCGGATCGTCCGTTCGGTGCCCTTCTTGTTGTTGCTGCCGTTGTCGGTCTTGGCCCTGCTGATGACCAACGCCTCCGACGCCGCTCAGAGCCTCTGGTCACAGGAGTCGATCTCGGCGGCCCTCGGCCTGGTGCCGCTCGGTTGGTGCCTCATCGCCCTCACCGACCTGGCGATACTGCGCGACAAGCGCCACGGCGTCGACACGATGACCGCGACCATGGCGGCCAGCGACACCGCCCGCACCGGGGGCCATCTGCTCGGTGGCTTCATCGGGGTGCCCTTCGGTGCCGCCCTGCTCGCCATCTTCTATGTCATCGAGGAAGCCACGAGCAATCCCGTCGGGTCACCGGATCTTCTCGAACTCGCCGTGCCGTTGCTCATCGTCGCCGGGGGCGCCGTCGTCGGCATCGCGGTGGGGTGCTGGCTACCCCGGGCACTGTTCAGCGTGCCCGCGATCATCGCCACCCTGGTCATCAGCGGCCAGTTCCGCGAGTGGAGGATCAGCCGGACCCGATTCCTGGGCTTCACCGCCAACGAAACTGCCACCGGACTCCCGGGCCTCGAGGTCCGGCCGAGCGCGCTGCACCTTGTCTGGCTGGCGTCTTGGATCGCCATCATGGCCATCGTCGCGCTGGCCCGCCACAGCAGGGGCCCGCGACTTGTGGGTGCCGCCGTACTCGCGGTCGCCGTCGCCGTGGCGGCCGCGGCCGGCCAGGTCCGACCGCTCGACGCCGAGACCGCGGCCGCCCGCGCCGATCTCCTGAACCACCCGGGTGCGCATCAGGTGTGCGACACCGTCAATGGCGTCGAGTACTGCGCCTACCCCGACAACGACGAGAACATCGCGCAGTGGCAGTCGATCGTCGCGGCGATCAGACCGCATCTGCCGGCCACGGTGCGCCGGCCTGCGCAGGTCGTCTCCCAGCGCGTGCCGTGGGTCTCGGGCAACTCCAGTTGCGGCCCGTCGGACACGCTGTCGCTGATCGACAAACCGATCAGCGACCGCGTGGTGGTGAGCGAGGCATGGCCCGCCGACGGCCGGGTACACCCCGGCATCGTGTCCGAGCAACTGCCCTGTGGCGGTCGCGATTTGCAGGGCCTCTTCACCGGTGTGCAGGTAGGTGCCTGGGCAGTCGGGTTGCCACCTGCGCAATCGGGTCGGGGTGAAACGTGTGCCGCCGACGGGCAATCCCGTTCGGTCATCGCCCTCTGGCTGGGCGCGACAGCCGGCGGCCGGCTCGATACCTACATCGCTGACGCCCAGATCGGCGCGGGCGGGCGGATCGACCTCAGGGACTGGAACGACCCACCGACCTGGGGCGTCGACTGGCACCCCAGCGACCTTCGCGCGGCACTTGCCATGGCCGGCGTGCCGGTCGTCCAGGTCGACCAGGTCCTGGCGGAACATTGGGACGAGCTGGTCGATCCCGTGACACCCACGACGCGAATCCTCCAGCTGCTCGATCTGCCCACGGCCGTCAGCACCAACACCGATCGGCTCGACACGTGTTGAGCACTCGCGGCGACCTTCAGGGCGCCTCGAACCGACATGTGCCGCGACAGACGCTACGCCACGCCTGGTGGCCCACGGCCCGTTCGATCGCTTGGCCCACGCCGCTGGCCGCCGC
>JANMVY010000590.1:0-3384 GCA_031393535.1 Actinomycetes bacterium
CTCGCCCAACCGCTCGAGGAGCGCGTCGAAGCGGCGGTGGAGGTCGCCGAGTTGACGGCGCAGCGTGTCGATGTCGTCGTCGCGGGCCGCGGGGCGTGCCCCGTGCTGCTCGGTCGGGTGCCGGGCCACGGTCTGTGCGGCGGCGAGCACTTCGCCGCCCGCGAGGTGGATCCACCGGGCCTCACGTTCGCCGGGTCGGTGGTCGAGTTGGCGGACGAGCGGCTCGTCGCGCGCCGCGAGCGCGCGCAGGTGCCGTTCGACGTCGGGCGTGTCGAGCCCCGCCCCGTAGCGCTCGGTGCGCATGCGCAACTCGTTGACGGTCTGGGCGCCGCGCAACATGAGCACCGAGATCACCGCGAGCTCGGGTGCGGACGCGTGCCACGCGTCGATGAGCACGTGCTTGTGCTTGTGCACCCGCTGACCATCGCCTCGCACGGTGCGGGCGAGACCGATCTCGCGGAGCGCCAGCACTACCTGGTCGACGTGGCGTTCGGTGTAGGCGACGACCGGATCACGGTTCGTGGTCTGGCTGCAGGCGTTCGCCAGCGCGTTCGACGACAACGGATAGTTGTCGGGCGTGGTCGCCTCCTTCTCGATCAGACATCCGAGCACTCGGATTTCCTCGGCGGTCAACTCGCGTGGCATGACGTTCACCGTACGACTACATACCGGTCGACGCGCAAATGACGCGTCGGTCGACCGGCCCCCACCCGCGAATGCCGCCGAGACGGGTCGGTGGCGGCGGCGCTTGTAGCGTTCCGGGCCGATGCCCGAAGGCCACACCATTCACCGCCTCGCGACCGACATCACGCGCGATCTGCGGGGCAACGCGGTGCGCGCCTGGTCGCCGCAGGGCCGCTTCACCGCGAGCGCGGCGCGCATCGACGGCACCGCGCTGCTGCGGGCCGAGGCGTACGGCAAGCACCTGTTCCTCGACTGGTCGCACGGCGATGTGTTGTCCGTGCACCTCGGGCTGATCGGGAAGTTCCGCCACCGCCCGGCGACCACGCTGCCCAGCCCCCAAACCCGACTGCGGCTGACGACGATCGACGCCGCCCACGCGTGGGACCTCACGGGCCCAATGGTGTGCGAGCTCATCGACCACGGCGAACGGGCTCGTCTCGCTGCAGGAATCGGCCCCGACCCGCTGCGCCGCGACGGCTCCGTCGATGAGTTCGTGCAGCGCTGCCGCACGCGTCGCGCACCGATCGGCACAGTTCTGCTCGACCAGAACATCATCGCGGGCATCGGCAATGTGTACCGTGCCGAGGTGTGCTTCCTCTGTGGCATCGACCCGCGGCGCACGACCGCCGCACTCGACGAGCACGAGTTGCGCGGCCTGTGGCGCGAAGCCGCGTTCCAGCTGCGCAACGGTGTGCGGCTGAATCGCATCGTCACGCGCGAACCCGCCGAGATGGGGCGCACGATGCTCGCCCGTGTGCCGGCAGGTGAGCGACTCTACGTGTACAAGCGCGGCGGTGAGCCGTGTCTGCGGTGCGATACCTCCATCCGCTCCGTCGAGCTCGGCGGGCGTTCGTCGTGGTTCTGCGAAAGGTGCCAATCATGACCAAGTACGACGCGTTGCTGGTCGTGTCGTTCGGTGGCCCCGAGGGACCCGATGACGTCGTGCCCTTCCTCGAGAACGTCACCCGCGGCCGCGGCATACCCCGCGAGCGCCTCGCGGAGGTCGGCGCGCACTACCTCGCGTTCGGTGGCATCAGCCCCATCAACGCACAGTGCCGCGCGCTGATCGACGCGCTGCGCGTGGAACTGACTGCTGCCGGGCGTCAACTGCCCGTGTATTGGGGCAACCGCAACTGGCATCCGATGCTCGCCGACACCATACGCACCATGCGCGACGACGGCGTACAGCACGCGCTTGCGTTCGTCACCTCTGCGTGGAGCTCGCACTCGGCCTGTCACCAGTACCTCGACGACATCGCGCTGGCCCGCTCTTCGGTGGGTGACGGCGCGCCGCAGGTCGACAAGATCCGCCAGTTCTTCGATCACCCGGGTTTCGTCGAGCCCATGGCCGCCAACCTTCGCGACGCGCTGCGCCGTCGCGGCGTCGCTGCCGCCGGGGCCCGCGTGGTCTTCACCGCGCACAGCATCCCGTTGTCTATGGCGTCGTCGTGTGACTACGTTGCGCAACTCGGCGAGGCGGCACGCCTGATCGCGGCCGCCGCCGGAGTCGACGAGTACGACCTCGCGTACCAGAGCCGCAGCGGCCCACCGTCGGTGCCCTGGCTCGAACCCGACATAGGCGACCGCATCGACGAGCTCGCCGACGCCGGCGTCGGTACCGTGATCGTCGCGCCCGTCGGGTTCATATCCGACCACATCGAGGTCGTCTACGACCTCGACACACAGGCCGCAGCGCGCGCCGCGGCGCGCGGCATGCGGTTCGAGCGCGTGGCCACCGTGGGAACCGACGCACGGTTCGTCGCGATGATCCGCGAGCTTATCGACGAGCGTCTCGACCCCGCACTGCCCCGACGCGCACTCGGCGCGCTCGGGGTGCGGCCCGACTCGTGTCCCCTCGATTGCTGTCCGGCTCCCTCGCGCTCGAGGTGACCATCCCCGCCTCAACGAGCGGCGTTCTCTACGCTTTTGTCACCGACGTGAGGAGGTGGCACCGCATGAACCACGCACGCATCGCCGCCGCAGCCCTCCAGTTTCGTCTGACCACCCTGCAGGACACGCTCGGCAGTGCCGGCCGTTTCGACGTCGACGGCGCTGGCGCGTGCGCCGTCGCGTGCGGCGATCCCGACATCGACAGCGCCCTCCGTCGGCTCGGCGCAGCATGGATCGCGGCGGGTCTCGATCCGGCCCGCATGTGTGAAACGTGGCGCACCGCCGATGTCCGACGCCTGCTCGCGGCCGGCGGAACCGCGGTGATCGACGCGCTCGACGACATCGTCCGCGGCGTGAACCACCAAGCTGTCTTCACCTGAGCCGTTCGTCGCCCGTGATCGCCGGGGTGCTCAAGGTGTGAGTGGCCGCAGGCGCGCTACACCGAAGAGCACCGTAGCGACGAGCACACCTCCGGTGATCGAACCGCACAGCGACAGCACGAGGTCGCCGATTGTGTCGCGGTATGCACCTGCGAGCTCGCTCGGGTTGTTGCGAATGAACGCGAGGTACTCGAGGACCTCCCAGATGATGTGCGTGACCGCACCGAACCCGATGGTGATCGCCGCGACATCGGCGCGTTGCAGATGCGCTCGCTCGCGAATCACCAGGCCGAACGCCACCACCCAGGGCACCCACGTCACGAAGTGCATCAGGTCGTCCCACCAGTCGATGGTGTCGTACAGGTTCAACGCGTTGCCGCCGGTGTCGATGGTGAACGGCAACGCGACGAGCAGGTCGATGAGATGCGGG
>JANMVY010000595.1:0-10953 GCA_031393535.1 Actinomycetes bacterium
CGAAGCCTCGGTGGTGTCTTCGTTCTGGTGCTCCTCGAGACGATCTTCCTCCAGGCCGGCCCGCTGCTCACCGAGATCGGTATCGACAACGGCATCGCTGGTCGGAACAAGGGCGTGCTCGTCGCTGTCGCGCTGCTGTACGTGGTCTCGATCGTCATCAGCGCGATCGCGAGCTGGCTGCGCACCGCGTTCACCGGGCGGCTCGGCGAGAAGCTCATGTACCAACTACGCGTACGTGTGTTCTCGCACTTGCAACGCCAGTCACTCGGGTACTTCACAAACGAGAAGGCCGGCGTGCTCATGACACGCATGACGAGCGACATCGAGGCCCTGACCCAGCTCTTCCAAGAGGGCTTGGTGAACTTCGCAGTGCAGGCGCTCACGCTCGTGGTCATCACCGTCGTGTTGTTCACACGCAACGTGTCACTGGCCCTGCTGACGCTGCTCGTCGTCGTTCCCGTCACATTCCTCATGAGCATCTGGTTCGGCAAGGTCTCCGAGATCGGCTACCGGCGGGTACGCGATCGCATCGCCGACGTGTTGTCCGACATCGCAGAGAGCCTCGCCGGCATTCGCGTGATCGCCGCGTACAACCGACGGCGGCACAACACCGTCCACCACATCAACGTGGTCGGCGAGCACCTCGACGCGAACCTGTACACCACGCGCGCAAGCTCCTTGTACGCGCCAGGCACCGAGGCTGTGGGTACGGTCGCCCAGGCGATGCTGCTGTTGATCGGCGGCCACATGGTGCTGAACGGTGACCTGAAGGTGGGCACGCTCGCCGCGTTCTTGTTGTACGTGGGTGCCTTTTTCGCACCGATCCAACAGCTCGTGCAGTTGTACAGCTCGTACCAGGCCGGGCAGGCGGCGATACGCAAGCTTCGCGAGTTGCTCGCCACCGAACCCGAGGTGGCCGAGAAGCCCGACGCGTACGAGCTGCCGCCGTTGCAAGGCGAGATCGTGCTCGATCACGTGTGCTTCGGGTATGACCCCTCCACGCCCGTGCTGCGCGATGTTTCCTTGCGCATCGCCCCCGGCGAGAGCTTGGCCGTGGTCGGAACCACGGGTGCAGGCAAGTCCACCGTGGCCAAGCTCATCAGCCGGTTCTACGACCCCCAGCAGGGCGCGGTTCGCCTGGACGGACACGACCTGCGCGACGTCACGATCACGTCGTTGCGCACCCAACTCGGCGTGGTGCCGCAAGAGCCGTTCCTGTTTCACGGCACAATCCGCGACAACGTCGCGTTCTCCAACCCGCACGCGACCGACGACGAGGTGCTCGAAGCGTGTCGGGCGGTCGGCATCGACGACGCGGTCGAGCGCCTGCCCGGCGGTGTGCACGCACTCGTCCATGAACGCGGTTCGTCGTTGTCGGCCGGCGAACGCCAGCTGCTCGCGTTGGCCCGAGCATTCCTGGCGAAACCCCGCGTTCTCGTGCTGGACGAGGCGACCTCCAACCTCGATCTGCGTTCCGAGGCGAAGATCGAGCATGCGCTCGACACGCTGCTCGAGGGTCGAAGCGCGGTGATCATCGCGCACCGGCTCGCGACCGCGATGCGTTGCGATCGCATCGCCGTCGTCGAAGCCGGCGAAGTCGTCGAGCACGGCACCCACGATGAGCTCGTGGCGCGCAACGGTCGCTACGCGGCAATGTACGCGACATGGCTTGCGCACCTCGACCCGCACGGCGCGGATCTGTAGGCCCGGTTCAGTGGACGAGATCGCGATAGAGCTGCGCGGGGTCACCCGCTCCGAGGATGGCAACGAGATCCTGCGCGGCATCGACTGGACCGTTCGCCAAGGCGACCGGTGGGTTGTCCTCGGACGTAACGGCTGTGGCAAGACGACGCTCATGCGCATCGCGTCGCTCTACCTGCACCCGAGCCGCGGTACGGTTCGTGTGCTCGGCAACGAGCTGGGGCGCAGCGACATCCGCCGCGCCCGCGAGAGCATCGGCTGGTCGTCGGCGTCGTTCGCCGACATGCTCCGCCCGCAACTCACTGCAGTCGAGATCGTGATGACCGCACGCCATGCCGCCCTCGAACCGTGGTGGCACACCTACGACGATGCTGATCGGATCAGAGCACGCTCGTTGTTGGGTCGCGTCGGTGCGGGGGCACTTGCTGATCGCGAGTTTGCGACGTTCTCCTCGGGCGAACGCCAGCGCGTGCTGCTCGCCCGCACGCTCATGAACGACCCAGGGCTCATCCTGCTCGACGAACCCACCGCCGCGCTCGACCTTGCCGGGCGCGAGGAGCTCATCGCCGCCCTCGACGATCTCGCCCGCGACCCCAGCACTCCCCCGGTAGTGCTCGTGACTCACCACGTCGAAGAGATCCCTCCCGCATTCACGCACGTGCTGTTGCTGCACGCGGGGCAGGTGCTCGCACAAGGGCCCCTGACCGACACGCTCACCGAGGCGAACCTTGGCGCGTGCTTTGGCCTCGATGTCACGCTCGAGCGACGCGACGGCCGGTACGCCGCATGGGCCCGCCGCCCCGCATAGCCCTCTGGGTCGCGAATCGCACACCAGGGTGCGTTGCTCGCGACCCCGCACGGGTCGCGCGAGGCCGACGCGCGCTCAGGTGCGCCCGAGCAGCGCGAGCAGGCGTTCGCGCGACTGTTCGATCTCGTCGCGCAACAGCCGTTCGACGAGGGGCTCCCACAATCGCCCGCCGTAGTGCAGGTGCATGGTGAGCCTGGTGGCGCCATCATGCGCGTTCAGCGTCGCTCGAAGCACCCATGCGGCGTGTCGTTGACCATCGAGCTCGCGGCGTTCGAAGACCACCTCGTTCGCGTTGGCGTGCGTCTGGACCATGCGCAGCCGCTTCGAACGCGACAACGGGCCGACCTTTGCCCGCAGGTGGATGCTCCACGCCGGACCAGAATCGGCCGGGTCCGCGGGCACGGGCACGGCCCGCGGCACGATCGTAAGCCACTGCGGATAGCGCCCGAGGTCGTCGACCCACGAACGCACTGCGGCCGGTGGGTATGGCGCGTCAAGGTCGGCTTCGATGTCCATGTCGCGTCAGTCTGCCCACTCGCGGAGTACGAACAACACGCCGCCGTCGACGCGCACCTCGATCTCTTCGTCGACTGCCACATTGCTCACGCCGCGTGTCGACGAGCGGTACACGAGCTCGTCGTCCAAGGGGTACAGCAGACCACGCGTGGTGACCCGCGCCGCCCGCGCGTCGACGACGAGCAACGTGACCGTCGCGCCCGGTCGCACAACGATCGCTCGTGTCTCGTCACGTAGCACGGTGATCAGCCAACGGTCGACGTACGCGTCGATCCGACAATGCTCGTAGGACGACGATGCAAGCACCAAAAGGTTGGCGAGCGCGTGATCGAGGCGACCGGTCACACTTGCCACCACCACGAGCTCGATACCGTCACCGCCCATGTCGCGTGCGTGATCGAGCGCGAGCTCGAGATCGGTCTTGTCCTTCGCAGTCGGGAAGCGTTCGAGCGCAGCGCCGGCTGCGACCGCGGCGTCGACCGCAGCGATGCTCGCGGAGTCGAAGTCACCGACGATGACATCGATCACCAGGCCGAGCGCCTGCGCATTGTGGACCCCCGAGTCTGCGGCCACGACGATGTCGCAGCGCGGCAGGGCCGCGGCAAGCCCGTGCACCGGTGCCGTCTCACCCCCGGCGACAACGAGCACGCGACGAGTTCGGCGATCGCCCTGCATGACATGCAGTCTGCCGGACCGAGATCAACTCCCGGCGCCACAACGCCGTTCGGGCGCGAGGCCCTCACCGCGGAGCGCGGCCACCACCGCACCGGACGGCACCGCGATGCCGGTACCCGCGTTGCGCTCGACTCCGATCACCACCCCGACGACCCGTCCCTCGGTGTCGACCACGGGACCGCCCGACATGCCGGGCTCGAACGCAATGCTCACCGTGAGCACGCGGCCGCCGTCGGCCGCGAGCGGCCCCGAGTCGACGTACCCCACCGCCCGGCCCGCGAACGTCTGGCGAACCCCACCCCGTGGGTGGCCGGCCGCGGCGACATCGGTGCCCCGCGCCAGGTCGGCGCCCGCGACAGTGGCTCCCTCGGCGTCGGCGAGCGCCGGCACGTACACGACCGCGATGTCGCGCCCGCCGCCGTCGACGCCGAGCACGAAGCCCGGCACCGTTCCGAGCCCGTCGACGTCGATCGACGCGCGCGCTGCGCCGTCGACCACGTGTGCGGCGGTGATGACGAGGCCGCCGCGCATGACGAAGCCCGACCCGGCCTCGCGCCCACGGCAGGTCTGAGCGGTCACCCGCACGAGTGGAACGATGTTCGCGGCGGCCGAGACGCGCGCCACATCGGACACCGCTCGTTCCTCGACCGCACCGGCGTCGGTTGCCCGCATCGCCGGCGCGGCACTCACGAGGGCCAGCGCCACCCCGACGCCGAAGAGCCAACGATGACGTGACGTGGAAGGACGCGTCGACACCGTGCTATTTGTAGCAGATCAGTATCTTCCATGTCTTTCTGACTACTTCAGTTGCGCGTGCGCACGCTGAGGTCGACCCTCAGACAAAGAGCTCGAAGTCGAAGGGCGTCAGGCCACCGCGCTCGCGCACCACGACCGCAGAGTTGAGGGGCGTGCCGCTCTCCTCGCACACCCAACAGCACGATTCGGGGGGACCGCTCCACGCCACTTCGCAGGGGATGCAGCGCTGCCGGACGATGACCGGATCGGCCAGCACGCCCGCCGAAGGGAAGATGTCTCGCACCACCACCCATCGGCAGCAGGGGCCCGCGCGTGAGCCTCGGTGCGCTGGGTCCGGACCCCCGCAACACGACCGGCCAGGCAAGTGGAACCGTGGACCGTACTGGGCTCGAACCAGTGACCTCTCGCGTGTGAAGCGAACGCTCTAGCCAACTGAGCTAACGGTCCAGGGAGCGGAATTCTAGCGCGAGCAAGGTCGCCTGCCCCACCCGGCCCGTGTCAGCCCACCGCGTACTGCTTGAGCTCGACTCGGTTGCCATCAGGATCGCGCACGTACACGGCCCAGCCGTCGCCCTGCGCTCCCCAGATCACGAACGGCTCGTGCTCCACGTCGAAGTCGCCCGATACGGCGAGAGCATGAAGATCGGCGCCTGGGTCGACAACGAACGAAAGGTGGTCGACGTTCACGCCGGTCCGGTTGCCCGAGAACACGTCGACGATGGTCGTGGGACTGATGCGCATCGACGCGAATCGCACCGTGCCCTCACGCCACTCCGCGAGTCGCTCGGGAACGAGCCCGAGCTTGTCCGCGTACCACTGCACCGTGCGCTCGACATCGGCCGCGATGAGAACGACGTGATCGATACCCATCACCTGGATCATGCCTTGAGCCTACGCGGATGTGTTCGCCGGCATACGCACACGACGCGCTCGTGCTACGGAGTCGGCCGCAGACACGCGATGCGCTGGGCGTCGAGGGTGTACACGCCGGTGTCCGCCGAGCATCCCCGACTGATGCCGACGATGCTCGCGACGATCGCGTCGTGCTGGTCACGGCAATCGACGACGGCGAGCACGCGACCGACGCGCACGCACATCCCCGCGGCGAGGGTGCCGGGCGCCACCGTGGTCGTCGGTGCATCATCGCCCCCTGTGGCGGCGAACGCGGTGAAGATCACGATTCCGAGGAGCAGGAACAAGAGCGCGGCGGCGGGAACGAGGCGCAAGCCACGGCCCACGAGGTCCTCGGTGTCGCCATGGCTGCGCGCAGTCGCTGCCGGCGCAGCGGTGCGTCGTGTTGCCGGCGACGCGGACCATGCGGCCGGGCGCGGTTGCTCGGTCACGCCCGTTCGCGGGTCGGCGATCGTGGCGTCGTAACGACGACGTGCTTCGGGATCGGAAAGCACCGACCACGCCGCGTTCACCTCGCGCATCGTCAGCGCGGCCCGCTCACGGGTCAGCGGCGATGAGTCGACGTGGCGATCTGGATGGTGCGCCCGTGCCTTGCCGAGATACGCGGCACGCAGCGACCGTGCGTCCGCGGTGGGCGCAACACCGAGCGTGTCATAGTGCGACGGCGAGGTCATCGGCCACCGTCGAGCAGCGCAGCGGCGACGCGCTCGAGTCCGCTCACGCGGCTGGCCTTCACGAGCACCGCGTCGTTCGGACCGAGCCCGAGGGCACCGAGCGCGCGCAGCGCGGCGTCGGCGTCGGCCACCGACATCCCGCCGTAGTGGGGCGCGGCCACCGCGACCACCTCGACGCCGAGACGCGCCGCGTGCGCGCCCGCCGCGCGGTGCGCGGCGGCTGACCCTTCGCCGAGCTCGGCCATCGGCCCGAGCACCGCAATGCGCCGCGCCGCGCTCACCGCGGCGAGTGCGTCGAGCGCGGCGTGCATCGACAACGGGTTCGCGTTGTAGGCGTCGTTGATAACGAGCAGACCGTTCGGCGCACGGGAGATCTCCATTCTCCACGGCGAGAGTGCAGGCTGGGCGAGCGCCGCCGCCACGGCCTCGAGCGGTGCTCCAGCCGCCACCGCCGCGCCGATCGCGGCGAGTGCGTTGGTCACGTTGTGCGCCCCGCGTGCGCCGAGAACGACCGTCGCGCTCCCCCACGGCGTGTCGACCACGAAACGTGGCCGCACCTCGGAGTCGAGAACGACGTCGCGGGCGCGCACGTCGCCCAGACGGCCATAGGTGAGCACTCGCGCCGTAGTGCGCGAACGCATCGCGAGCACGCGTTCGTCATCGGCGTTCAACACGGCGAGGCCACTGTCTGGCAGCGACTCGACGATCTCCCCCTTTGCCCGCGCAATGGTGTCGACGTCGCCGAACAACTCGAGGTGCGCGGCACCCACCACGGTCACAATGGCAGTGGTGGGCGCGGCGATCGCGCACAGCGCGGCGATGTGGCCCACGCCGCGGGCTCCCATCTCGACCACGGCTGCCTCGCAATCGTCAGGCGCGTTGCACAACGTGAGCGGTACGCCGATCTCGTTGTTGAACGACTTGGCGCTGGCGTGCGTGCGCCACCGTGCGCCGAAGGCGGCCGCACACAAGTCCTTGGTCGACGTCTTGCCCACCGAGCCGGTGATGGCGATGACCTGCCCGGTGAGGCGGCGACGCGCGTGTGCCCCGATAGCACGCAATGCGGCTGCAGTGTCAGCGACGATGATCGCCGTCGCGTCGAGGTCAGTGCGGGGAGGGCGCTCGCTGAGGTACGCGGCGGCTCCGTTCGCCGCGGCGTCGGCGATGAAGTCGTGCCCGTCGCGCTCGGCCACGAGAGGCACGAACAACATGCCGGGGGCCAGCGAGCGCGAGTCCTGCGCCGCGCCCTCGATGTCGACGTCGAATCCGGCCAAGGACGCATCGAGGATTCGACAGAGCTCGCTCGCACGGAAACGCACCGTCGCAGTCTGGCGCGGTGAAGCATGCTTCGGGGCTCTGCCGGTGCCCGCTCACCTCAGGGCGCGCCGCTACGGTGACGCCATGCCCGAACCACGCATCCGGCTCGTCGTGCTCTTCGGCGGGCAATCAGCCGAGCACGACGTGTCGCGGGTGACCGCGGCGCACGTGCTCCGCGCCGCGAACCCCGCGCGTTACGACGTGCACCCGGTGGCCATCATGCGTACCGGCCAATGGGTCTTCGCCGAAGCGGCGGCGCGGGCGCTCGCCGAAGGTACCGATGCCGTGCCCGCGGCCCTCGTCGCCGACGGGCCACCTCTCGATCCGTGGGTGGCCTTCGCCCCGCCCGACGAGCACACCCCGGTGGTGGTGTTCCCCCTCCTGCACGGCCCGCTCGGCGAGGACGGCACCATCCAGGGACTACTCGAGGTGCTCGATTTGTCGTACGTGGGTTCGGGCGTGCTCGCGTCGGCGGTCGGCATGGACAAAGCGCTTGCGAAAGAGGTGCTCGCACACCGCGGCGTACCCGTCGCCCGTTGGGTGACTGCGCACGCGCACACGCGCGCATCGAACACACCGAATCGCATCGCCGCCGAGCTCGGCCTGCCGGTGTTCGTCAAGCCGGCCAACATGGGCAGCTCGATCGGAGTGTCCCGCGCGACCACCGTCGACGAGCTCGACGCCGCGCTCGATGTCGCATTCAGCTACGACGAGGTGGCCGTGATCGAGGAGGCCATCGTCGGCCGCGAGATCGAGGTCGCGGTGCTGGGCGACCTCGAACCGCGCGCCTCGGTCCCGGGCGAGATCGTGCCGAGCCATGAGTTCTACGACTACTCCGACAAGTACGAGTGCGACGGAGCCGAGCTGCTCGTGCCCGCACCGCTCGACCCACATGAGATCGCGACGGTGCAAGCGCTGGCACTCGAGGTGTTCCGCGCTCTTCGGTGCTCCGGCATGGCCCGCGTCGACTTCTTCTACGAGCAGGGCGGCCGCGGGTTCCTCTGCAACGAGGTCAACACGATCCCCGGCTTCACCCCCATTTCGATGTACCCGAAGTTGTGGCACGCGACCGGCGTCGAGTATCCGAGCCTCATCGACGAGCTCGTGGACCTGGCCCGACAACGCCACGCCCGACGGCGCCGTCGCACCGACCGCTGAGCATTCTGTGACCATTGTGGGCCGACGATCGATCAGCGGTGCCGCGTAGGGGCATGGCGGTCAGGGTGCCAAGCCGGCGCGCACGAACGCGAACAGTTCTCGACGCAACCGCGCGAGCGAGGCGACCCCGGCGGGAATGTCGAGAGCTCGCTGCGCGCCGAGGTCGGTCGACACGCCGAGCACTGCGCTGTACACGAGCAGCAGTACGAGGCGAGCGTCGCCGCGCCGGATCGTTCCTGCTTCCATCTCCTCACCGAGGAACGACGCCGCTCGATCGAGCAGTGGTTGCAGCCGCCCCCCGAGATCGACCGCAGCCGTGTCACCGAGCCGACTGACCTCGCGCAGCAATCCGAGCAGCTCCGGACGGCGCACCGCGAACCGGAACACCACACGCATCACGGCGTCGACACGATCGAGTCCGGGCCCCGCGCCGCCGAGCGCCGCGTCGAGCGCAAGGTGCAACTCCTCGGCACCCCGCGCGATGGCTGCGTCGAGCAGGGTCTGCTTCGAGGGGTACCAATACAGCACGGTCTGTTTGCGCACACCGAGCGCGGCTGCGATGGCGTCGAGCGAGGTCGCCTCATAGCCACGAGTGCCGAACTGGGCCAGGGCCTCGTCGAGGATGCGGTCACCGGTGCGCGCCACGGCGTGAGCGTAGCGGGGATGGACAGTCTCTCTACCATTTGGTAGACAACGGGGGTGATCTCGGCGAACCTGGCGCACAAACGCATCGCCGTCACTGGCTCCACCGGCTTTCTCGGCACCGCGCTCGTCGAGCGTCTGCTGCGCTGCGTGCCCGACTGCGAGCTCGTGCTGCTGGTGCGGCCCGGTCGCCGCGGTGCCGACGATCGCGTGCGCCGCGAGGTGCTGAAGAACGACTGCTTTGACCGCCTGCGCCGCGAGCTCGGTGGGCAGGCCCCGTTCGACGCCATGACCGCCCGACGCGTGCGCGGACTCGCCGGTGATGTCAGCGTCGATGGTCTGGCGCTCGACGACGAGGGCCGCGCCCTGCTCGCGTCGTGCGATCTCGTCATCCACTCCGCAGCGACGGTCTCGTTCGACTCGCCCCTCGACACCGCGGTCGAGGTGAACCTGCTCGGTCCGGTGCGTGTCGCGGTCGAGCTGCAACGCCTCGGCGTGGCCCCGCACCTGGTGGCTGTGTCGACCTGCTACGTCGCCGGGAGCCGTCGCGGCGAAGCACCCGAGGAGCTCGTCGAGGACAGCCCGTTCTTCGTCGATGTCGATTGGCGACGCGAGGTCGACGCGGCGCGGCGTGCCCGCCATGACGCCGAGGCGAAATCACGCTCGCCGGAGAAGCTCACCGACTTCCGCGCTCGCGCACGCCACGAGCTGGGTGCGGCCGGAACGCCGTTGCTCGCCGAAAAGACCGAGTCGCTCCGCGTGCAATGGGTCACCGATCAGATGATCGAAGCCGGCCGGGCCCGCGCCAGCTCGCTCGGCTTCCCCGATGCCTACGCGTACACGAAGGCGGTCGGCGAACGAGCGTTGTGCGAGACGCGCGGCAACGTACCGGTGTCGATCGTGCGCCCGTCGATCATCGAGTCGTCGTGGGCCGAACCCGTACCCGGTTGGCTTCGCGGTTTCCGCATGGCCGAGCCGGTCATCGTCTCGTATGCACGCGGGCTGCTGAACGAGTTCCCCGGAGTGCCCGAGGGCATCATCGACGTCATCCCGGTCGACCTCGTGGTCGCGGCCATCTGCGCCGTAGCGGCGCGCGGGCCGCTGCCCGGCCCGAAACCCGACGTCACCCAGATCGCGTCGGGATCCGTGAACCCGCTGCGATATCGACGACTCGTCGACCTCGTACGCGACTGGTTCACCGCACACCCGATCTACGACGACCGCGGCCAGGCAATCGCGGTGCCCGAATGGTCCTTCCCCGGGCGCGGTCGGGTGCAACGCCAACTCGATCGGGCCAAGACGAGCATCGAACGAGCCGAGAAGGTGTTGGGCGCGTTGCCGTTGCGCGGGCGTCAGGCCGCGTTGCACGCGAGCCTCGAGGAGAAGCGTTTGCTCGTCGAGCGCGCCGAGGGCTACGTGAAGCTCTACGGCGCCTACGCCGAGTGCGAGGCCCTGTACGGCCTCGACCGACTGCTCGCCATGTGGGAAAGCCTCGACGCCGGCGATCGTGCGGCCTTCGCGTTCGACCCCCGGATCATCGACTGGGACCATTACGTCCACGAGGTCCATCTGCCCACAGTCGTGATCCAAGCACGCGTCAAGACCACGCCCGGCGCCAAACCTGGTCCATCGCGCGCCGAACGCCTCCGGGCGCAGGTGCTCGACCCCACGCGCCAACTCGTCGCGTTCGACCTCGAGAACACGCTCATCGCCTCGAACGTGGTGGCGTCGTACTCGTGGATCGCCACGCGTCGTCTGCCGCGCGAGGACCGCGTGCGGTTCGTGCTGAAGACG
>JANMVY010000512.1:0-3603 GCA_031393535.1 Actinomycetes bacterium
GAACCGATCGAACTCGCTGCGCATCGACGACCTGGGCGACCACCTCGAGTTCTCGGTCAACGGGCTCAAGGTCTACAACACGAGCGCCGGCCAGGTGACCCAACACGGCAGTGGCACCGGGTTCGTGCTCAACAGCCTGGCAGGCTCGAACAAGGCGCACATTCACTTCGCCAGCTTCGGCATCGAGAACTAGAGGCCGACATGGGCGAGAGCCGACGAACTCGATCCTTCTCCCTGCTGGTGATTGCCTTGTTCGTCGCCGCGTGCAGCGCGAACGGCGACAACGCAGCACAGTCCGCGCCGAGCCCCGAGGCGTCGACCACCACCGCGGTCCCCGACAGCGGCACCTCCAGTCCCCCGGGGAGCGCGACCACCACGACCACCGCAAGCGCCGCCGCGCGCGTTGCCTCGGGGAAAGGGATGGTCGCCGTCGCGGCCGGCGCGTACACGGTCGGCAGCGATCAACCGGGCACCGAGGCCGTGCGTACGAAGACGGTCACGATCAACCGTTTCAACATCGACGTCTACGAGATCACCAACGCCGAATACCGACGTTTCGTCGACGCTGAGGGTGCGATCTCGCCGCGCGGGTGGACCCGCGGTCGCGTGCCCGACGGCAAGGAGAACCATCCGGTGGTCGGCGTCGACTGGGAGTGGGCGCAGGCGTACTGCATCTCGTTGTCGAAAAGGCTGCCGACCGATGCCGAGTGGGAGTCAGCGGCGCGCGGACCCGACGCACGGGTCTACCCGTGGGGCAACACGGCCGGCGCCGTCGACCTCGACACGCCGGGCTCGCGACCCGTCGGGAGCGCGACCGCCAACGTGAGCCCCGCGGGGGTGCACGACACCGTGGGCAGCGCTTGGGAGTGGGTCGACGAACCGTACGATCCGGTTGCGGCAGGGAACAACGTCCGGCGTGGTGGCGAGTTCGGCCGGGTCCGAATCGGGGCGGCGTTCCGTCAGGTCGTGGC
The DNA here is from genome assembly GCA_031393535.1 of Actinomycetes bacterium. GTDB lineage: Bacteria > Actinomycetota > Acidimicrobiia > Acidimicrobiales > WLNW01 > WLNW01. The sequence goes on from JANMVY010000512.1 coordinate 972, forward strand.
GCCGACGAACGAGGCGGTCGTCGTCGAGACCGGCTTCCGGTGCGCGGCCGACACCGTCGACCCCAGCCTCGAGGCGGGCGTGTTCAGCTCCGAGCATCCTCGCCCGGCCGCTCCGCCCACCACCATCGTCGGTGTACCCGCCGCCGGTTTGCACACACTGTTGCGCGCTGATTCGTTCGAAGATCCGCGGTCGGGCTGGATCGACCAGTCCGATCCCAAATCACGCAGCAGCGACTACTTCATCGGCTATCACGCCCCCGGCTGGTACCACGTCGAGGCATCGCAGGCCCATGTCCAGGTGATGTCGCTCGCCGGTCTCAGCTTCGACAACGTCGCGGTCGAGGCAAAGGTCTATGTCGACAAGACGAACGATGTACCGGGCGGAAGGTACCGATACGGGATCGTCTTCCGGGCCGACGGTCGGCTCGTCAAACCAGCCACTGGAGTGATCGGTCCCGACCGTCCGCACGACTTCTACGCGTTTGCGATCAGTCCACGCGACGGGTCGTGGCAGTTGTTGCACGCCGACTCGCTGCCTTACCGCGTAGTGGCCCAGGGCAAGTTGACGGTCCCGATCGTTGTGACCGACGCGACCAAGCCTGACACGCTCCGCGTCGAGGCGCGCCGGAGCGACTTCCGGTTCTTCGTAAACGGGGTCGAGGTCGGGCGCTACGACGCGCAAGGGTCTCACCCGTCGGGCGACGTCGGCATGTTCACCGAGACGATCGACGAGACGAAGGCGCACGTCCACTTCGACTCGATCCTCGTCACCCGGCTCGACTGAGGTCTTCCATGCCCCGCGCGCCACGCGATTCCTCGGCCCGCCATTCCCATGGATATCCGATAGTAGGATATCCATACGGTTCGCTGCGGTCTCGCCGACGATCGCACGCCGAGGAGCGCACCATGGATCCCCGAGCCGAGTGGGAAGCGGCCTACGCCCGGTCACCGCGGCGTGATGCCGCGTTCTCGACGATGTCGGGCGTGCCGGTCGATGCGGTCTATGGCGATGCGCCGTATCCCGGTCAGTTCCCGTACACGCGGGGGATCCACGCGTCGATGTACCGGTCGCGGTTGTGGACGATGCGGCAGTTCGCGGGGTTCGGCGCTGCGCACGACACGAACCTGCGGTTCAAGGAGTTGCTCCGGTCGGGGGGAACGGGGCTGTCGACGGCGTTCGACATGCCGACGTTGATGGGCCGCGATTCCGATGACGAGTGGGCGTTGGGTGAGGTCGGCAAGGCGGGTGTCGCGGTCGACACCATGGCCGACATGTTCGACTTGTTCGACGGCATCGACCTCGCGGCAGTGACGACATCGATGACGATCAACGGCCCCGCGGCGATCGTGATGGCGATGTACGTCGCGAACGCTGAGCGCGTGGGCGTGGCGCGCCGGGCGTTGGGTGGCACGTTGCAGAACGACATCTTGAAGGAGTACCAGGCGCAGAAGGAGTACATCTTCGCGCCGCGGCCGTCGATGCGGCTGGTGACCGATCTGGTGCGGTTCACCACCGCGGAGATGCCGCGGTGGAACCCCGTGTCGGTGAGCGGATATCACATCCGCGAGGCGGGCAGCACCGCGGCGCAGGAGTTGGCGTTCACGTTGGCGAACGGATTCGCGTATGTCGAAGCCGCGATCGCGAGTGGGCTCGACGTCGACGCCTTCGCGGGCCGTTTGTCGTTCTTCTTCAACAGCCACAACGATTTCTTCGAAGAGGTCGGCAAGTTCCGGGCCGCGCGCCGCATCTGGGCACGATGGATGCATGACCGCTACGGCGCGATGTCCGAGAAGTCGTGGGCATTGCGCTTCCACACCCAGACAGCGGGGGTGTCGCTCACCGCCCAGCAGGCCGAGATCAACATCGCCCGTGTCGCGTTGCAGACTCTCGCGGCGGTGCTGGGGGGCACACAGTCGTTGCACACCGACAGCTTCGACGAGGCGCTCGCGTTACCGACCGAGAAGGCGGCGCGGATCGCGTTGCGCACCCAGCAGATCGTCGCGCACGAGTCGGGCGTGGCGAACGTGGCCGACCCGCTCGGTGGTGCGCCGTTCGTCGAGTGGATGACCGACGAGCTCGAACGACGCGCCGAGGCGGTGTTCGCGCACCTCGACGACCTCGGCGGCGGCACGATCCTCGAGGGTGTCTACGCGGGAATCGACAACGGCTACTTCGTCGGCGAAATCGCCGATGCCGCGTACCGGTTCCAACGCGAGGTCGACGCGGGGCGCCGCATCGTCGTGGGTGTCAACGCGTTCACCGAAGGCGACGATTCCCAGCCGCCGACGCTGTACATCGGCCCCGAGATCGAACAGCGCCAGCGTGAACGGCTCGACGCCATCCGACACGAACGAAACGACGACGCGGTGCGCGCGGCGCGTGCGCGCGTCGCCGCCGACGCCGCGGAGCCGACAGTGAACCTGATGCCGGCGATCATCGAAGCGGTCGGCGTGTACTGCACCGAAGGCGAGATCGTGAGCTCGCTCGCCTCGGTGTTCGGCACCTACGTCGAGAAGGCGATCGTGTGATGGCCGCCGACACCCCGATCCGCGTCGTGCTCGCCAAGCTCGGCCTCGACGGCCATGACCGCGGCATCAAAGTCGTCGCGCGGATCCTGCGCGACGCCGGGTG
>JANMVY010000514.1:0-3732 GCA_031393535.1 Actinomycetes bacterium
AAGAGCCGCACCGCGTGGCTGAACGGTCGGATCACGAACGTCGACAGCAACTCGATGCCGCCGACGAGAGGCTTCAAGAACCCGGGGACGCCGGCGGGCCAGGCGATGTGGGCCACGTACTTCATGCCCTGATGCTTGAACCCGACCACGATGAAGGTCACCCACACGGTGAGCGCGAGCACGAGCGGCGCGGCGAGGCGGGCGTTGGCCGGCATCTGGAAGGCGGGGATGACCTCGAAGATGTTCGCTACGAAGATGAAGCTGAACAGCGTCACGAGCAACGGGAGGAACGGCCGGCCCTCAGTGCCCATGGTGGGCAACATGACCTGCTTTTCGACGAACCCGATCACGACCTCAGCCGCGTTGCGCACACCCTTCGGTACGAACCCCTTCTGGCGCCCGGCGACGAAGAAGAACAGGGTCGGGATGACAAGCGCGAGCACGTAGATGAGCGCGACCTTGTTGAACCCGAACGCGGTGCCTTTGGCAAACCAGTCGGGCCATTTGACGATGTCGTCGATCGGCGGGAACTCGAGGCCGAGGATCACTTTGCACTCGCTCCTTGGCTAGCGGCGTGCCCGCGGCTTGAGGCCGGGGTACGCCAGGGATGCGGACACATGACGCATTTCCCAGAACAAGAGTCCGAGGTGCGTGACGATGATAGTGATGCCGAACGCGACCGGCTGCATCCAGCTCGCATTGCGGAAGACCAGGAACGACGCGAACACGATGCTCAGGCGCACAAGGAAGCCGAACATCGCGGCGGCGCCCATGGCCACGGGCGAGATACGCGCACCCCAACCGATGAGGGCGGCGGCCAACACGAAGTTGCCGAGCGACAACGCCAGTGCGTACAGCACCGACGCGATGCCCGAACCGCCGCCGATGATGGCGCCCACGATGACAGCCGCCGGGACGAGGTACAGGCCGCGCTTCACGAGATCGCGTGCGACCTCGACCGCGGGTGACACGCCGTCGTAGTTCGAGAATATGGCATCGGTCATGGCAGGCCGGCTCCGACTCGCCGCGCGCGGCCTTGTCCGTCGGCGGCACGGTAGGCGTAGAAGAGCTTGGCGAAGGCGCCGACCATGCCGACGAGCGTGAAGGTGATCGTGAGGACCGGCGTGATCCCGAGCATGCTGTCGATGCCGAAACCGACGAGCGCGAACAGCACGGGTGCGAGTACCAACTCGAAGCTGCCATGGCTCTGCGCGAAGAGACCTTCGCTGAATTCGCGCTTCTGATTCAGATCCACGTCGTTGTGCGCCCAGGGGTTGTGCGGCCGCGCACCACGGAGGCGCGGCGCTTGTGAATGCATGCGCAATGTAGGTGGCGCGGCGTGCGGCTGGCAACTCGAACGACCGAAAGCGAGATTCGTAGAAACGCGCCCGGCCCCAGATTTCTCACGTCGTCTCATTCACCTTGGCGACCTTCGAGCGGCGTCGAGCCGCCCCGCCCCGGCGCAGCCCCGCCGGTGCCGCCACCCCGGCCACCGGGTCGACGGGGAGGGGCGCGGCGGCGGGCGCGGTGTCGACCGGACGGGGCGGCACGGCCGACCGAACCGATGTCTCGACGGCGATTGCCGGACCGCCGAACGGCAACGTGGCCTGCATCGGATCGATGGGCGCACGGCGCTGCGACTTTCGTCGCAGGGGGCGCAACACCGTGAGCAGCACCAGTGCGCCGGCAAGGACGCCGCTCGGGATGAGCGCGTTGCCTTTGCCATGGTTGTACGTCGGGTACAGCACGAGCCCGGACAACAGCGCGGTCCACGCCCACAAGATGAACACGCTGCGCCGCTGCGTGTGGCCGAGGCGCAGCAACCGGTGGTGCAGGTGATCCTTGTCGGCTTCGGCGATGCCGCGCCGTTTGCTGGCACGTCGCACGATCGCGAGGAACGTATCGAGGATCGGCACGCCGAGGATGACGAGCGGGATGAAGATCGGCGCGAAGAAGAAGTACGCCTGGCCGTTGAATGACTCGGAGGTACGCCCGCCGACCAGGATTGTCGACACGGCCATGAGCAGCCCGAGCAACAGGGCACCGGTGTCACCCATGAAGATTCGCGCCGGGTGGAAGTTGTGGGGCAGGAACCCGATGCACAGGCCGGCGGCGATCACCGCGATGAGCGCGCCCATGTTGCCCGGCAGCACGACGTTCTCGTTGCCGAGGCGCATGGCGTAGAGGAAGAACGTGATGGCCGCGATGCCGACGATGCCCGCGGCCAGCCCGTCGAGGCCGTCGATCAGGTTGATCGCGTTCATCATGCCCACGACCCAGATCACGGTGACGAGCACCGAGAGATCACCGGAGAGGAACGAGATCCCGAAGAAGGGCACACGGAAAACCACGAGGGCCACGCCGGCGAACGTGAGCGTGGAACCGGCCAGGACCATGCCCGCCGTCTTCGCCGGAGCCGACATGTCGCGCAGATCGTCGATCATGCCAACCCCGACAATGATGCCGCACGCGAGGACGATTCCCCACGCCTCGGTCTGCGACTCGAACATCAACGAGAAATCGCCCATGGCCCAGGCCACGCCCATGGCCGCGAGGAACCCTGCGAACATGGCAAAACCGCCCACCGTGGCGGTCGGGCGCGCGTGGACTCGCCGGTCGCTCGGGGGCACGATCGCTCCGATGCGCGGTGCCAGTGCACGCATGGCCCAGGTGCCGGCGTACGTGACCACTGCGGCCACGCCGAGCACTACGAGATAGGCGGTCACCGAAGGCATCGCGGTGGTGCTTCCTCGAGGTTCATCGACTGGTCCCGCATCGGTCGCCTGTGTGTCCGGTGATCAGCCCGCGGGGTACGGCGGGAACGAAGCACAGAGCGCGTTGACCTCGGCGCGTACCGCGGCGATGACGGTTTCGTCGGCCCGCCCGCGCAAGGTGCGCGCCACCAGCGAGGCGATCTCGCGCATCTGGGCGGGGCCCATTCCTTGCGTGGTGACCGATGGTGTACCGATACGCACGCCACTCGTGACGAACGGCGAACGCGGGTCGTCGGGAATGGTGTTCCGGTTGAGCGTGATGCCCGCGCGGTCGAGTACCTCCTGCGCGACCTTGCCCGTGCACTCGGCGTCGAACGGACGCAGGTCGACGAGCATGAGGTGGTTGTCGGTTCCACCTGACACGAGGCGGAAGCCTTCGTCGCCGAGCCCTGCGGCGAGCGCCGAAGCGTTGGTCACGATGTCGCGCGCGTACTGCGCGAACTCAGGTGTGGCCGCCTCGGCGAACGCGACCGCTTTCGCCGCGATGACGTGTTCGAGCGGGCCGCCCTGCAGGCCCGGGAACACGGCGGAGTCGATGGCTTTCGCGAATGCGGAGCGGGCAAGGATGCAGCCACCGCGCGGACCGCGCAGCGTCTTGTGCGTGGTGAACGTGACGATGTCGGCGTAGGGCACCGGATTCGGGTGCGCGCCGCCCGCAATGAGCCCCGCTATGTGCGCGGCGTCGAACATCAACAACGCGCCGACCTCGTCGGCGATGGCGCGGAGTGGTGCCGGGTCGATAATGCGTGGGTAGGCCGTGGCCCCGGCCACGATCAGCTTGGGGCGCTCGCGCCGCGCAACCTCGCGCATCTGGTCGAAATCGATGCGCTCGTCGCTCTTTGTGACCCCGTACGCGACGAAGCGGTAGAACCGGCCGCTGAGGTTGACCGGTGAACCGTGCGTGAGATGGCCGCCGTGGTCGAGGCTCATGCCGAGCACGGTGTCGCCCGGTTGAAGC
>JANMVY010000609.1:0-4127 GCA_031393535.1 Actinomycetes bacterium
GCACGCGCGGCCCGCCGGCTCGCGGTGCTGCTCGTCGTCGCGGCGGTGATCGCGATGGCGCGCGACCGCGTGATCCGCCGCAATGACGCGGCGCTCAGGCGACGCCGGCGCTGACACCGAATGCAGCAGACGAGGCTGCACGAGGTCCGCCGAATGTAACCCTCGAGCGGGCGCGTGGGTCATACTGCTCACGTCACGAGCGCCGAGTGGTCGGTCAAGCCGCGAACGAGGAACCGACGATGATCGCTTTCACCTATCCCGGGCAGGGATCACAGAAGCCGGCGATGGGCACACCCTGGCAGGATCACCCGTCGTGGGAGCTTGTCGCCGAAGCATCCGACGCCGCGGGTCGCGACATCGAGACCTTGTTGTTGCACGCGGGCGCCGATGAGCTCAAGCAGACCCGCAACGCCCAGCTCGCGACATTCGTGCTGAGCATGGTGGTGCTCGACGCGGTCAGCCGAGTCGGTGGTGAAGCCGCGGCCCACGCCGGGCACAGCCTCGGCGAGTACAGCGCGCTGACCGCGTCCGGCGCCCTCGATTTCGCCGACGCGGTGCGCCTCGTCACCGAGCGCGGCGAGGCCATGCAGGTCGCAGCCGAGGACCGCATCGGCACGATGGCGGCGGTGCTCGGGCTCGAGGACGACCAGGTCGACGCGGCCTGTCTGCGCGCCGGCGGCGACGTGTGGGTGGCCAACTACAACGCACCGGGCCAGGTCGTCATCGCCGGCGACCCCGACGCAGTCGCCGAGGCCGGTCGTATCGCAAAGGAGTTGGGCGGCAAGCGGCTCATGCCCCTACCGGTTTCGGGCGCGTTCCACACGCCCTTCATGGCGCCGGCGCGCGACCGCCTGCGCAAGGCGATCGACCAGGTCGAGATCCGCGCCCCGCAAGGCATCGTCGTGGCGAACGTCGACGCGGCACCCCACGACGATCAGTACGCGTGGCAGGGCCTGCTCAACGCACAGCTGACCAGCCCGGTGCGTTGGCGCCAATCGCTCCAGACCCTGGCCTCGCTCGGTTACCGCACGTTCGTCGAGCTCGGCCCCGGCACAGTGCTGACCGGCATGGCCAAACGCACCATCGCGGAGGCCCGCACGCTCTCGGTCGGTACACCCGACGAGCTCGATCGCATGCTCGAAGCGCTCGCGAGCCCGCCACCTGGTGCGGCCGGTACGCCACCGGTCCTCCACGAAGGCGAACACCTTTTCGTGACCGAACGTCTCGTGGTCAGCCCGGGCGCCGGCGTGTTCACACCGTCCCCCGGCCTCGACGGCGGTACCACCATCGAAGCGGGCGCGCTGATCGGCAAGGTCGGCTCGCTCGACGTGCGCTCGCCCTTCGCCGGCCAACTCATGGGGTACCTCGCCGTCGACACCGAACGCGTCACTTCGAGCCAACCAATCGCCTGGCTACGGACCGCGTGAGCGCGATGCGAGGCGCACACATCACCGGTTGGGGTTCTGCGCTGCCCGACAAGGTCGTCACGAACGACGAACTCGCATTAGCCATGGACACATCCGACGAGTGGATCCGCGATCGCACGGGAATCAGTGAACGCCGTATCGGTGGCAGCACCGCGAGCCTGTCCACGACCGCCGGGCGACAGGCGCTCGAGCGTGCGTCGTGCGCGCCGGAATCGATCGACCTGTTGATCCTCGCGACCACAAGCCCCGACCAGCACGTGCCCGCCACATCGGCGGTGGTGCAACACGCCCTCGGCCTACGGTGCGGCGCGTTCGACCTCAACGCGGCCTGCTCGGGCTTCGCGTACGCGCTGGTGACCGCCCACGCGCTCATTCAAGCCGGCGGGCTCGATCGCATCCTCGTCATCGGGTGCGACACGTTGTCGCGGCTGACCGATTGGACCGATCGAGGCACCGCGATCCTATTCGCGGACGGCGGCGGTGCCGTCGTACTCGAGGCCTGCGAGGACGAAACCATCCTCGGTTGGGATCTCGGCGCCGACGGCTCCGCGGCCAAGATCCTCGAATGCGATATCGGCGGACATCTCACAATGGACGGCAAGGAAGTGTTCCGACGCGCAGTGCGCGCGGTGGTGTCATCGGCCGCTCACGCGATGAAGAACGCGGGGGTCACCGCGGCCGACATCGCATGGTTCATCCCCCACCAGGCGAACATTCGCATCATGAACAGCGCCGCGGACAAGATCGGAATCCCACGCGAGCGCATCGTCAACGTGCTCAGCTACACGGGCAACAACAGCGCGGGCACGATCCCCCTCGGCCTCGCGACCGCGGCCGACGACGGTCGCATCCAGCCGGGTGACCTCTTGTTGCTCTCGGGTTTCGGGGCGGGCATGACCTGGGCCAGCGTGGTCGTGCGGTGGCAACCGTGACCGAACGGGTGGTGCTCGTCACCGGCGGCAACCGCGGTATCGGCCTCGCATGCGCGCAGGCGTTCGCTGCGGCCGGTCACCACGTTGCCATCACCTGCCGTAGCGAAGCGCCGGTCGAGGTCACCGAGGCGGGCATCCTCGCCGTGCGCTGTGACATCACCGACACCGCGCAGGTCGACGCCGCTTTCGCGGAGATCGAACAGCGCCTCGGCCCAGTCGAGGTGCTCGTGTCGAATGCGGGCATCACCCGCGACACGTTGGTCCTTCGCATGAGCGAGGACGACTTCACCTCGGTGCTCGATGCCAACCTCACCGGCGGGTTCCGGGTCGCAAAAAGAGCGCTGAAGGCCATGATGAAGGCCCGGTTCGGCCGCATCATCTTCATCTCGTCGATCGTGGGCGTCGTCGGGCAGGCTGGCCAAGCCAACTACGCGGCGTCGAAGGCCGGCCTGACGGGCCTCGCGCGGTCGCTCGCAAAGGAATACGCCTCTCGGGGCATCACCGTCAACGTGGTCGCACCCGGTCCTATCGCCACCGACATGCTCGAGTCGTTGCGCGCCGAACAACGCAGCACCATGCTCAGCGCGGTGCCGGTGGGCCGTTTCGGCTCCGGCGGTGACATCGCAGCCGCAGTCTCGTTTCTCGCGAGCGACGCCGCGGGTTTCATCACCGGCGTGGTGCTCCCCGTCGACGGTGGCATGGGAATGGGCGCGTGACCGACGTGACCGCCGTCGAGTGGATGCGCCGGTCGGCGCATCCACTAGGGTCAGCCCTCGACCCGCTCGGCTCATTCGCCGCGCACCATCTGCAAGCTGCGCGTGTCTGTTCAGGCCGCGTTCCTCCCGCAAGGAATTGGAGCATCACGTGAGCGACGAGATCTTCGAACGGTTCCGTACCTGTGCCGTGTCGGTCCTCTCCGTCCCGGCCGAGAAGGTCACCCGCGAGGCATCGTTCGCCGATGACCTCGACGCGGACAGCCTCGACCTCGTCGAGTTCGTCATGGCCCTCGAAGAGGAGTTCGACGTCAACGTCGAAGAGGACGAACTCGAAGGCATCGACACAATCGGAGCGGCGTTCGATCTGATCAAGTCGAAGCTCTGATGCCGCGCCGTCGGGTGGCCGTCACCGGAGTCGGTGCAGTCACACCGGTGGGCATCGGGGTCGATGCCTTCTGGCACGGGCTGTGTGCACCACAACCGGCGACCGCGCAGCGACGGGTCGAGGATTTCGACCCCGAGCTGTACTTCGACAGCCCCAAGGAAACCCGGCGCGCCGATCGCTTCACGCAGTTGGCCATGGCCGCAGCGACCGAAGCCTTGACACAAGCGGGCCCACTCACGACAGACCCGACGCGCATCGGTGTCTGGGTCGGCACCGGCGTCGGTGGCATCGACACCCTCGAGGCGCAGATCATCGTCTGCCACGACAAGGGCCCCAAGCGGGTGTCGCCGTTCCTCATCCCGATGATGATGGCCAACGCGGCCGCTGCGTCGATCTCGATGCGCTGGGGTTTTCAAGGCCCCTGCGAGAACACGGCTACCGCGTGCGCGGCGGGTACCCACTCGATCGGCAACGCAGCCCGGCTCATCCAGGCCGGCACCTGCGACGTGGTCATCGCCGGCGGCAGCGAGTCAAGTATGGGCCGCACCGCGATCGCCGGGTTCACCAACATGACGGCACTGTCGTCGAGCGGCGTGTCGCGTCCGTTCGACCGCGATCGCGACGGTTTCGTGATCGCGGAAGCGGCCGGCATCTTGGTGCTCGAGGA
>JANMVY010000626.1:0-10203 GCA_031393535.1 Actinomycetes bacterium
GATTCTTCACGCCGCCGATGTCCGCAAGCAGACCGTGATCCCGTATCTGTCGCACGTGCTCGCCGTCTCGTCGATTGTGCTCGAGCACGGCGGCAGCGAGGACCAGGCCATTGCCGCGCTACTACACGACGCAGGCGAGGACCATGGCGGCGAGCGGCGCATCGCGGCGATTCGCGCCGAGTTCGGCGACACCGTCGCGAACATCGTGCATGCCTGCTCCGACGACCTGCCCGCAGACAGTGCCGCCAAGCGCGGCTGGTGGGAACGCAAGGTCGAGTATCTCGCCCACCTCGCGATTGCGTCGCCCGAAGTTGCGCTGGTCTCCGCGGCGGACAAGCTCCACAACGCGCGTGCCATCCTCACGGATCATCGCGACCTGGGCGGTGAACTGTGGTCGCGGTTCAACCCGGCGGCCGGACGCTCCGGTTCGCTCTGGTACTACCAGCGCCTCGCCGAAATCTTCCGGGATCGGCTGGCGGCGAATGCGCCGCAACTCGCGCGCGAGCTGGCGGCCACGGTGCGGGCGATCATCGACGACGTGCATCTCGTGGAGCAGGTGTCCGAGGCAACGCCCAGCGACGAGATGGCACACGCGCTCACGATCGAGGCGACGGAGAACGCTCGTCTCGGGCGTGCGGCCGCTGGCTCACAAGACGACGACTGCTGAGGAGACGACGATGCCCACGTATCGCTTCCGCTGGGAGAACATCGACCCGTTGCTCATCGAGGCGCTCTGCCCCGAGGAGGACACCCACGAGGATCGAATCAGTTGGCTGCGCGCGAGCTACGGCGCGCGGCCGCGTGCCGACTTCATCGCGGATGTCTGGCCGATCCTTCGCGACACCTGGGTGTTGCCGCAGCCGGAGCTGCGCGACGGGGTCATCGCGCAGCTCCGCGAAGCCGGTCTCGGTGATATGACCGTCGACGTCGCAACCGCTGACGGGTGCGCCGAGTACCTAAAGTCGTGTCGCAACGCGACCACGTTGCGCTCGATCGTGCTCGACGAGCTCATACGCGCCGGCGAGGACTCGTCGATCACCGCCAAGCCGGTCTCGAACGACTGGACGCCGTTCGAGGCCGCGCTCGCGACGGCACTCGCCGGCCTCGCGGAGGACCAGTTCCTGATCCTGTCGATCAAGAACCCCGGTGCCGACGATGACGCGCCGCGGTTCGTGCGGTTCGTGCAGTTCGCCGCGCAGGGCGCATACGGCATGCGCGTCGAAGCGATCTCGAACGAGTTTCTCCACGACGCCGACCGCTTGGAGCAGCCGCAGATCGACGCACTGCGCGCCGACGGTTGGCTCGCACCCACCAGCGGCGCCGGCGACACACCCGAGACCGACCCCGACGGCTCACCGAACTTCTGGCGGCAGTGGGAGAACCCGGTCCCCATGCATAAAGTCGCTCACCTGGCCGTGACCGCATTGCGCGACGTCTATGGCGCGCCGCACCCCGGCTTTCTCACGGTCGAGGCCTACGACACGGAAGGTAACGCCGTGGCGGTGCCCGATCTGCAGTTCGAGCCGACCCCCGATGCGCCCGCGGTCGACGAGGGGACCGCCGCGCCGCTCCTTCTGCGACCGACCGATCCCGAGGAGCTTCGCCGAGCGGTGCACGCGTCGCTCACCAGACTCCTGCAGGCCGACGAGATCGTCGTCGACGACGACGGCGACATCCCGATCCGGTGGGGCAGCGCCGCGCTTTACGTGCGGGTGCTTGACGATCATCCGATCGTGCGCATCTTCAGCCCGATCCTCACCGACATCGTCATCACCCCGCAGGTGCGCGAAGCGGTCAACGAGGTCAACCGCGATCGTCCGTTGGTGTCTGCGATGTGGATCGACGACACGGTCATCCTTGTCGCCGAAGTCTTCGCGGCGACGTTCAGCGAGGACAACTTCGTGAACGTCCTGCATGCGCTGGCCGAGACCGCCGACGAGCTCGACGATGACTTCAGTACTCGTTTCGGCGACCACACCGGCGACCACACCGGCGGTCGCGTCGGCTACGGCGGCTACCTGTGACCGAACCCCGGAACTCGGGAAAGCAAAGTTCTCGGGCGGTTTCGTCGTATGACCTTCAGTTTTCTTGGGCCGGATCCGGTCGAGCAGCAAGTTGAGGCCGTTCTTGGTCGGCTCGCCGCCGGGGATCGCTCGGCCGATGTCGAGGTGGCCCAGGTCGATGTCAAGGAGGAGCCCGGTCGCCGCGGCCCACACGGGGTGGTGACGCCCGGGGCACCCGAGAACGACGCGGCGGCCCGCTGCCTCGCCGGCGAGATGGCGTGCTTCGCCAACACCGCCGGTGGTGGCGCGATCATCGTCGGGATCGCTGATGGTGGCGACCGGATCGGCACGGATCTCGACCCCGAATGGCTCCGACATCGGATCTGGCAGCTGACGAGCGGGGCGCTCACGGTGACGGTTCGCCCGGTTGTGCTGGACCGCACGCGTCTGTTGGTGTTGACAACGCACGAGGCGATCGAGCCGGTCCGTTTCGAGAGCAGGATCAGATGGCGGGTTGATGACCATTGCGTCGACGTTGACCCGACGAGCTGGCACGCGGGCAAGCTGTTCCGCAGCGGCGTCGACTGGTCGGCCCAGCCTTCCGGGCATCGACTGCATGACGTGAGCGCGGTGGCCGCAGGGGTCGCCCGCCGATACCTGCAAACCGCCGGCGACGACGACTCACTTGACCTGGCCGCAGCCACCGACGAGGACCTGCTGCGCCGCCTGATCGTGGTCGACGGCGTGGGCCGGTTGACGAACGCCGGGTCGCTGCTGTTCGTCGGGACACCACAGGTGGGCTTGGACTACATCCGGCGCGACGTGCCCGGCGGTGACAGCACCAACCGGGTGGCCAGCGATCGGCCTTTGTTGGAGCAGGTGTGGGATGTCGACCAGGCCAGTCAGGCAGCCAACCGGATCGTGCACCGAGCGGGCGGGTTCGCCCACGGGCAGCGGCGGGCATTGCCGGCCCGAGCGGCACGCGAGGCGATCGTCAACGGCGCGGTGCACCGCGACTGGCTGTCACCACAGCCGACCAACGGTCGAGCACATCGCCGACACGCTCACGGTGACCTCGCCGGTCGGCTTCATCGGTGGCATCTCGCCGTCGAACATCATCACCCATCCGGCCGTGCCCCGGTACCGGAGCCTCGCTGAAGCGATGTCAACGCTGCGCCTCGCGGAGCGCGAGGGAATCGGCGTAGACCGGATGGTCCGCGACATGCTCGCCGTCGGTCGGCCCGACCCCGAGATCACCGAACTGCCCGGGTCCTACGTCCGGGTCGGGCTGATCGGGGGTGAACCCGACCCTGAGATCCTGGCGTTGCTCGACGCCGCCAGCCCACCGACCCTTGCCGCCGACGTGGACGCGCTGCTCGTCATCGACCACCTCAGCCGCCGCGGTTGGATTGACATCGACAGAGCAGCACCGATACTTCAGCGGCCGCCCACCGAGACGGCCGCCGCACTCGATCGCATCGCCGGCGTTGCGATCGACGGCAAGCCGCTTCTCGTCCAGATCACCGGTGTGCCCGCCTCACATCCACCAGCGTGGCGCCTTGGCGACACGGCCCAAGCGAAACTGGCGAGTCGGGCAGGTCGGTCGCGCTCGCCCGGCGCGCGCGACGGGCTCGTTGTCGGCTGGGCGCGCGCCCGAGGGCGAGTGTCGTCCACCGAGGTGGCCGATCTGCTGGGCCTCAGCGTGCCCAGCTCCGGGGGCATCCTTGCGGCCCTCGAGGAACAGGGGCTTCTTGCGGGCGGCCGCGAACAGAAGTTGGGTCGCGGCTTTTACTACGTCCCCGTGTCCGAGCTATGACAAGCCCGAACCGCCGCGCCCCCGCTCATTTACGACAAGGCGCACACATTCCCTCGTAGCGGTCTGCTACTTCGAGGCCGACGTCGCCCGGCGAGCGGTCGAGGTCCGAGAGGCGATGGCCGCGGAATGCGTCGCCGACGCGCCAGTACGCTGCCTCTGCGGCCCTCGGGGGACGGTCGCAGAGGGGGAGAGATGGGCACAACCGCTACGGGTTCGCTCGATGATGACGTCACGATCTGGCTGACGCCTGGGCATCCCGATCGTGGTCGCCTTGTCGACGATCCCTATCCGCTGTTCGATCGTCTGCGCGACGAAGCACCGGTGTACAAGTCGCAACCCGGCCCCTGGTTCGTCACGCGATTCGGCGACGTCCTGCAGTCACTGCGCGAGCCGGGGTTCAGTCGCGACGCCAGCCGCGCCATGAACCGGCACCTCGGATCAGCAAGTGGCGACGAGCCACTGAGCGAAGACGCAGCCGAGCGGCTCTTCGAGACCTGGATGCTCTACCGCGACCCGCCGGCGCACGAGCGGCTCCGGCGCATGATGAACACGGCGTTCCTGCCGAAGTCCATCGAACGCTGGTCGGCGCGCGCCAAGGAGATCGCGCTCGAGATCCTCGCCCCACTCCGCGAAGAGGACGAGTTCGATCTGCTCGAGCGTTACGCGGCCCAGTTACCGCTGCGGGTCATCTGCGAGATGATCGGCATGCCGTCCGATCGCGCCGCCGACCTCGCCGCGTGGTCGCACACCATCGTGATGCTCCAAGAGCCGGGCGAGCGCACCCCCGAGTTCCACGCGCAGGCCAAAGCCTCGCTCGCCGAATGCTTCGCCTACTTCCGCGAGCTCGTGGCCGAGAAGCGCCGCCACCCCGGCGACGACATCATCTCGATCCTCCTCGAATCGGAGCTCGCCGAAGCGAACCCGGCCACCGACCGCGAGATCGTCGGCTCGTGCATCCTGCTCAACGTGGCCGGCCAGGAGACGACGATGCACCGCATCTCGAACGGCACGCTCTACTTGCTGAACAACCCTGATCAATACCGGGCGCTCCGCAA
The DNA here is from genome assembly GCA_031393535.1 of Actinomycetes bacterium. Taxonomy (GTDB): domain Bacteria; phylum Actinomycetota; class Acidimicrobiia; order Acidimicrobiales; family WLNW01; genus WLNW01. The sequence continues at coordinate 4,875 of JANMVY010000626.1, forward strand.
CGACCTCTCGCTCATGCCGAACGCCGTCGAGGAGATCCTGCGCTACAGCTCGGTCAACGCACTGCCGCGCTTCGCCACCCGCGATGTCGCCTTCGGCGATCAGGTGATCCCCGAAGGCGACATCGTGCTGCCGGTGCTCGGCGCGGCCAATCGCGACCCGGCGTTCTTCGACGATCCGCACCACTTCGACATCCGCCGCCCGAACGCCCGCGATCACCTCACCTTCGGTAACGGCATCCACTACTGCCTCGGCGTGCACCTCGCACGGCTCGAAGCGAACACCGCCATGACCGTGCTAAACCGCGACGCACCCGAGCTCGAACTGGTCGACGACACGCCCCAATGGCGCGACACCTTCACCGCACGCAGCCTGCAGCGCATGCCCGTGCGATGGGCCAAGTAGTAGCTCTTCGCGCGATGAGCACCTCGGCTGACGAGTCTCGTCTGTGGCGCCGCGGCCCGCTGATCTGGGAGTGTGTAGTCACACCAACAGATGGACGAGTTCCAACATGAGCATCCTCGATAGTTTGAAAGGCCTCCTCGGAGGTCGTAAGTCCGAAGCGAAGAAGGGGGTCGACAAGGCAGCCGGCATCGCCGACGCGACGACCGGCGGCAAGCACGCCGACAAGATCGACAAGGGCGCCGACGCGGCGAAGGATCAGATCGACAAGCTGAAGTAGCAACCGCTCGTCGCACGGGCGCCGTTCCCACGAGGGCGCGGCGCCCGCGACGACGCGCCGCGTTCACCAGGCGTTGAGCGCCCGCTGTAGTAGCGTCCGCCCATGTCGGCACCGCCGCTGGTCGTAATGACTCAGGTCAACAAGACCTTCGGCCACAACCACGTGCTGCGCGACATCGACCTCACCGTCGATCGTGGCGAAGTCGTCGTGGTTTTGGGTCCATCGGGTTCGGGTAAGAGCACCCTGTGTCGCTGCATCAATCGCCTCGAGCGCATCGATTCCGGCTCGATAACGGTCGACGGACAGCCGCTGCCCGACGAGGGTCGCGAGCTCGCCAAGCTGCGTGCCGATGTGGGCATGGTCTTCCAACAGTTCAACCTGTTCGCGCACAAGACCGTGCTGGCCAACGTAGCCATGGGGCCCATCCACACACGCGGCGTGAGCAAGTCGGCGGCCAACGCCGCCGCGGCCGAGCTGCTCGAACGCGTCGGCATCTCCGACAAGGCCGATGCCTATCCCGCGCAGCTGTCGGGCGGCCAACAACAGCGCGTCGCCATCGCACGAGCGCTGGCCATGAACCCCAAGATCATGCTGTTCGACGAGCCCACTTCGGCGCTCGATCCCGAGATGATCAACGAAGTCCTCGATGTCATGCGTGAGCTCGCCGAGCAAGGCACCACCATGATCGTCGTCACCCACGAGATGGGTTTTGCCCGCTCGGCCGCGAACCGTGTCGTCTTCATCGACGAGGGACGCATCGTCGAGACAGGCGTGCCGGCGGAGTTCTTCAGCCGACCACAGACCGAGCGGGCCACCGAGTTCCTATCGAAGATCCTTTCCCACTGATCAGCACCATGATCCCCACCGGAGGCAAGCGCATGAGCAAACGCAGGTTCACGAGATTCCTATTGCCGTTGTTGGCGATCGCAATGGTCGCCGCATCATGCGGTGATGACGGCGATAAACCCAAGGCCACCACATCGGGGTCCACCGGAACATCGAGCGGGTCGGCGGCCACCGCATCGGGCCCACCACAGTTCGCGGCCGGCACCACCATGGCCACCATTCAGGCCCGCGGAAAGATGACCCTCGGCACCAAGTTCGACCAGCCGCTCTTCGGCTTGAAGAACCCCACCAACAACCAGGTCGAAGGCTTCGACGTCGAGATCGGCAAGATCATCGCGAAGGCCATCTTCGGCAGCGACATCACCAACAAGATCGACTATCAGGAGACAACGTCGAAGGTTCGTGAGGATGCAGTGAAGGACGGCAAGGTCGACGTCGTCGTCGCCACCTACACGATCAACGACGCGCGCAAGCAGATCATCGACTTCGCCGGCCCGTACTACATCGCCGGCCAAGACATCCTGGTGAAGAAGTCGAACACCACGATCACCGGCATCGAGTCGCTCGTCGGCAAGAAGGTGTGCACCGTGCAGGGCTCCACCTCGCTGACCAACATCCAGGCAAAGGCACCGCAGGCCGACGTGTCGATCACCTTCGACAAGTACTCGCTGTGCGTCGAGGCGTTGAAGGACGGCCGTGTCGAAGCGGTCACCACCGACAACATCATCCTGCTCGGCTTCATCAACGACGACCCGACGAACCTCAAGCTCGTGAACAAGCCCTTCACCACCGAGCCCTACGGCATCGGCCTCAAGAAGGGCGACGCCGCGTTCCGCACGTTCGTCAACGACACGCTCGAGAAGGCCTACGCCGACGGCAGCTGGAAGAAGGCCTGGGACGCCACCGCCGGCAAGACCGGTCAGGCCGCCCCGACCCCGCCGCCCGTCAACCGGTACGCCTGAGTCGGTAGCCAAGACCGACGGTTTGAACCGTGGGCGTGCTCACCGACAACCTTGACGTCTTCTGGGCAGGCCTTCGAACCACCGCGGCCCTGACGGGGCTGTCCTTCATGTTTGCGTTGCTCGTGGGCATCGTGCTCGCGGCATGTCGGGTCAGCCCCGTGAGGCCGTTGCGTGCGGCCGCGATGTTCTACGTCGAGACCGTGCGCAACATGCCGCTCACGGTGCACATGTTGCTGGCGTTCTTCGGCTGGCCGAAGCTCGGCTTTCGTTACAGCCCGTTCGTCACCGCGGTGATCGTGCTCACGTACTACACGGGCGCGTTCGTCGGCGAGACCATCCGCGCTGGCGTCAACACCGTCGGTCGCGGGCAGGTCGAGGCCGCCCGTTCCATCGGGCTGGGCTTCGCGAAGCAACTGCGTTTGGTGGTGTTGCCCCAAGCGTTGCGATCGGTGGTCGCGCCGCTCGGTTCGCTGTTGTCGGCGCTCGTGCGCAACTCTGCGGTGGCCTACACGATCGCGGTGCTCGACATCATGGGTCGCTCCGATCGGCTCATCACCACCACGGCGAAACCGCTCGAGGTGCTCATCGGCGCGGCGCTCACCTACTACGTGCTCACCATCCCGCTCGCGTTCGGCATCAACGCGGTCGACCGACGCCAACGGATCATCCGATGAACGACATCGTGCTCGGCGACGACCTCGGCCCGCGCGGTCGACGCCGCGTGTTCATCGCGACCGTGCTCTCGCTGGTGCTGGTGGTGCTCGTTGCGATGTGGGTGGTGAAGCGCTTCGATGACAAGGGCCAACTCGAATGGAAGCTGTGGAAGAGCGTCTTCACCGGCTCCACCTTTCGCTTCTTGTTGACCGGCCTGCGCAACACGTTGACGGTGTCGCTCGTGGCCATGGCACTGGCGCTCACACTGGGCGCTCTCGGGGCCTTCGGCCGCCTCGACAGCAACCGCGTCGTGCGCGGCATCTCCATCGCGGTCATCGAACTGTTCCGTGCGACACCGCTCGTCTTGTCGATCTACTTCGCCGGCGTTGCGGTGCCGCGCTACGCGTTCGAGCTGAGCTCCTACTGGTACCTGGTGATCGCGCTCGCGCTCTACAACGGGTCGGTCATCGCCGAGGTCTTCCGCGCCGGCATACGCGCGCTCGGCACGGGCCAGATGGAAGCCGGCCTGGCGATCGGCCTCACCGAGAAGCAGACGTTGCGCCTCGTGCTCTTCCCCCAAGCCGTGCGCACGATGGTGCCGGCCATCAACAACCAACTCGTCACGCTGCTGAAGGACTCGTCGCTCGGCGCGCTCGTGTTGCTGCCGGCCGTCGACGACCTGTTGCGCCGCGGCCGCCAGATCGGTGAGTTCAACCGCAATCCGCTGCAGGCGCTGCTGGTCACCGGACTCGTGTACGTGCTCATCAACTTCGCGCTGTCGAGCATCGCCCGGCGCATCGAGACGCGTCAGTCGCGCCGCCAGATCGCCCAGGCAAAGCGGGTGTGGACCGCGGCACAACTCGACGCGGCTTGAGCCGCTGCCGCCCGGTCACCTATCCGTGCGTGCGCACCGCGTCGCCCGGTCGCCTCTGCGTGCAACTCGCCGTTCGCAGCAACACCCAAGTCATCTGCGAGGATGACCGGTGTCCGACCGAAGGGGCGCCTCATGACCGACGCACACAAGGACACCGACTCGTTCGTGCACCAGCGCACGTGCTGTTTGTGCGAGGCCATGTGCGGCCTCGACGTACACGTCACCGACCAACAGGTGACGCTGATCCGCCCCAATCGTGACGATGTCTGGTCGAAGGGCTACATCTGCCCGAAAGGCACCACGCTCGGCCACATGCATCACGACCCCGATCGCCTGCGCCGCCCCATGGTCCGCGACGACGACGTGTGGCGCGAGGTGAGCTGGGACGACGCGTTCGCGCGTTGTGAAGAGTTGCTGCACGGTGTCCTGCATCGCCACGGCAAGGACGCGATGACGGCGTACATCGGCAACCCCTCGGCGCACAACTTCTCGCTCGGTCGCCACATCGGCCTGTTCATGGGGCTCGCCGGCTTCCATCACATCTACTCCCCCGGCACCGTCGATCAACAGCCGAAAAACGTGTCGTGCTACCTGATGTACGGCAACCAGTGGTTCATCCCGACACCCGACCTGCCCCGCACCGACTACATCGTCGTGATGGGCGCCAACCCTCACGCGTCGCAAGGCTCGCTCATGGCAGTGCCCGACGTACTCGGCGAGCTCGACCGCGTACGCGAACGCGGCGGCACCGTGGTGGTCATCGACCCGCGGCGCACCGGCACCGTCGACCATGCGTCGGAATGGATGCCCATCGTGCCGGGCACCGACGCCGCGCTCATGTTGGGCGTGTTGCACGTGCTGTTCGCGGAGGGGCTCACCACACTCGGCACCGTGGCCGACATCGTCAACGGCTACGACGAAATCGCCGCGCTGGTCACCGACTGGACACCCGAATCGGTCGAAGGCGCGACCGGGGTCGCCGCCGGTCGCATTCGCATGCTGGCTCGCGACTTCGCCGCCGCACCGTCGGCCGCGTGGTACGGCCGAATCGGCACGTGCAACCAGGAGTTCGGCACGCTCGCATCGTGGCTCGTCGAGGTGGTCAACATCATCACGGGCAAGTTCGACCGCCCGGGCGGACTGATGTGGGGCAAGCCGCTCGCGTGGCCGATGGCGTGGATGCAGTCGACCAAGGTCAACGGGCTCCCCAAGTTCGGTTCGTGGTCTTCGCGGGTGTCGGGCGTGCCCGAGGTGCTCGGCCAGGTCCCGGCGGCGTTGATGGCAGAGGAGATCGCGACCCCCGGCCCGGGGCA
>JANMVY010000629.1:0-1797 GCA_031393535.1 Actinomycetes bacterium
CCACGGTGGGTTCGCCTTCGGCATCGATCGGCTCGTGGCGATCCTCGCGGGCGAGGAGAACATCCGCGAGGTCATCGCATTCCCGAAGACCCAATCGGGCACTGATCCGATGACGAGCTCGCCCACACCGGTCGACCCGAAGCAGCTCGCCGAGCTCGGCCTGCGCCTGGTCCCCAAGGCCGACTGACCCCGGCGGGCTCAGACGAGCTCGACGTCGAGCACCACGCTGCACTCGGGCGCGGTTGGATATGCGGGGTCGGCCGGGCCGGTCTTCGGTAGCGGGCCGATCGCACGAATGCGCACTGCGAGCGAGTCCTCGCCCCGACGCGCGATCGCGTCCTGCGGGCCCATCGGTTCGAGCGCGAAGCCGAGACGCTGCAGCTCCTCCGCCACTTCGGCGCCGACGAGCTCGGGCGAACGGCCCGTGGTCGCAAACACGGCCCGTCGGTTCGGGTCGCCGCCTTCGATGTGCACCAGAGGCGCCAGGTCGCTCGGCATCGCGATACCTCGCAATGCTTCGCCGAGCGTCGTGCGTGCACCGGCCACCGACGAACGAACTGCGCGGGGCAACGGCGCGAACACGGTTCCGGCCAGGGCCGACGACGGCCCGGTGCCCGTTTGGCTCGCAGGCGCGTGGGCGGTGGGCGCGGCCACGCTCGGCCCGATCGGCAACGATGGCGGCAACGTCTCGGCCAGCTGCGCGGCGCGTGCCGCCACGCGTGCTGCAACTTCGTCGATCGGCGTAGCAACCGATGATGTATCGGGGCCACGTCGCCGATCGGCGCGACCCGACCTTCGCATCACCGCGCGCCGGGCGAGAAGCAGCACCGAGACCCCGAACCACAGCCAATACCCGATCACGACGACCTGCATGGCGTCTACATCGGCATCGCCGACGCAGGATCAACCTGTTTGCCCTGGTCCAGTGGCCGCCCCGGTCGATGCGCGACTACCGTCACGCGTGGAGTGAAGGGAAAGGTGATGGCGTTCGATCTTGATGACCTGACGATGTGCTTCGCGGGGTTCCGTGTCGATCCGATGTACTGCGACGAGGCGACCCTGGTCGAACTCGTCGAAGCGGGCGTCGGAGCCGGATTCCGGGGCGCGTCGATCTGGGCGGCGATCATCGAACCGCTTGGTGCGTGCGGTCTGGCCCCAAAGGACATCGCGCGTCTGTGCGAGAACCGGGGCATGCAGCTTCGCATGGTCGAGGCCCTCACCGAGTGGACAAGTGGTGACCGTCGCGCCATCGACGCAGCTGCGATTCCGTTGTTCGCGCTCGCACGCGACCTCGGTGCCGAGGAGATACTCACCGTCACGATGGCACCCGAGCGAGTCGACATCGCACGTGCGGCTCGCGGCTTTGCCTACGCGTGCGACCTCGCGGCGCGCGACGGTCTACGCCTTGGTATCGAGTTCCTCCCATGGAGCGGTGTGCCCGATCTTGCGACGGCTTGGGCCGTCGTCGAGAAGGCCGGTCGCGAGAACGGCGGGCTCGTGCTCGACACGTGGCACTGGCAGCGTCAGCCTGGTGGTCCTGACCACGCGACGTTGCGCAGCATCCCCGGTGACCGTATCCACGTGTTGCAGGTCAACGACGTCGCGCGCGAGCCCGGCGCCGACCTCGTGACCGAGACGATGACCCAACGGCTGCTCCCGGGTGACGGCATCGTCGACTATCCCGCGTTGCGTGCGTCGCTCGAGTTCATCGGCGCAGAGCCGAACGTGGCGCCCGAAGTGTTCAACCCGGCGCTTGCCGCGCTCGGCCCGGCCGAGTTGGCGCGCCAGGTCAGCGAG
>JANMVY010000666.1:0-5304 GCA_031393535.1 Actinomycetes bacterium
ACCACCGTGTCGGCGTCGACCCAGATCACGACGCGGTGGGTCGCGAGTGATTGCCGTACAAGGAGCACCTTGCTCCACGACGCCGGTCGCTCGGGGGCGAGGAGCGATGTGCGCAGGTCGAGGTCGTAGCCGAAGCGTTGCGCCCAGTCCTCGAGCAACGGACGCCCGATATCGAGCAGCTCCTCGTGCGCGCCGACGCCGATGGCACACACCACGACCGGTCTCACCTGCGGCACATCACACGTATCGACTGAGCGCTCGAGCCCATCGACCTCGCGGTGGCACGGACGGCGCGAGCAACGCCGCCCCGGCTCCTTGTTGCGACGCGCGCTCGGCGCGCAACCCGGCGATGCGGTTGCGGACGACCGCGCCAGTTCTCTCTGGCGTGAAGGTGCGCAGGACTCGGGTGCGAGCGCGATTCGCTCGCTCCCTGGCCCCGTGCGGGTCGGCTGCGATGGCGGTCATGAGGTGTGATGCGCTTTCGAGATCAGGTTCGGCCCACCGCGCCGCCGACTCGTAGGGGAAGTGGCCGGGGCCCACCAGTGTCTCGGTCGCCGCCACCAACCAGCAGTCATCGGCGTCGGCGTATGCGAGGTTGCCGCTGTACGCCGTGGCGAGCACCGGTACACCCAACGCCATCGCATCGGCGATGTTGAAGCCGAACCCTTCGGCGCGGTGCAGGGAGACAATGCAGTCGGCTTGTGCCATCAGCGCGATGTTGTCAGCTGGGTCGAGGTACCCGTCGTAGACCATGACGTCGGCACGTGTTGACGTCAGCTCGCGAATCGACGAGCTCGAGTCTGGATGCCGGTCACCGTTGATTGACTTGACCAGCAGCATCGGCCCGTCACCATTCGGAAATGCCTTCTGAAACGCGCGAATCGCGCCCTGCGGGTTTTTGCGGTCGGCCACCGAGTTGTGATCGAAGGAGGTGACGAAGAGCTGCCGGTCGCCGGGTACGTTCAAGCATGCGCGAATATCGCGCGTTGACCGGCCGGGAGCGACGATCGGCAGGGGAAGCTCGCGTACCGGGATGTTGGAGGGCGCCGACGCACGGAGTATGTCGGCGACGTAGCTACTGGCGGTCCAGATCTCGTCGATGCCAGAAAACGCGCTGTGGAACATCGACGGGAAGGTCGAGGTCTCCCAGAACCACACGCCGATGGTCGTTCGCCCGGCGAAGAAGCCTGGCCCCACACGTTGGGCGAAGCTGCCCCAGGAGTCGGCGTTGACGCACACGATGTTCGTGTCGAAGCGGGCCTCGGAGTCGGCTCGGAACTCGACTGCAGTTCGGTTGGCAGTTTGCGTGAACGTGGTGGTTGCAAACGGCACTGATGCGACTCGCAGCGCGGATGCGAGCCGTCGAGCGACTTCACCGATGCCGAGCTCGGCGGTCAGGAACCCGGCGAGGTTCACCCCTGCCTGGTCATATCGCGCGATCGTAGGACGTACGTTCGCGGGTATTAGTTCGGCAGGGATGGGCACCTGCTCGCGGCCGAACACACGTGCCCACTCGCAATAGTCGGCCACATGGATGCCGGGGATCTGCGGGTACGCATCGAGCAGATCCGGGCGGCCCGCACGGAGCTCGGCGAGGAAACGCGAGAGCGGCATCGGGCCGTCGAGCTCGGGGTCGCTCGCCGCGGCCCAGGCGACAAACGTCTGTGGATCGTGCGCGCGTTCGGGTGCATCTGAGCGCCCGGCGAGCCGATCGAGCACTGCGTCGAGCTCACTGATGTGCACGCATGCATCGTAGTGGCGGGTGTCTGCGTGCAGAGGCACGCGAGGGGCCAGGGTTATACTCCCGCGCCGTGTCAGCCGATTCGTTCGACGTTTCCGAGATCATCGATGAGATACGTGAGGTGGCCGCGGCGCAGACTGCCGCTGGCATGTACTCCGCCGAGTTCGAGGACGAGCTGCGCAGCCACTTTGCGAAGCTGCTCGACCGCAGTGACGGACGCGACCGGTTCGACAGCCTGGACGCGGCGCTCGTCGATTTCGATCGCCAGCGGGAGTTCGCGCGCGGGCGCATCGAGTTGACATCGGGCGTGCCAGGCGGGGAGGTTCTGCACCGAACGGTGGCCAAGGTCGTGAGCCGGCAAGTCGGGGGGCTCGTCGCGCAGCTCAACAGCTTCTCGGGCGCGTTGATGCCGGTGCTCACACGCATGTCCGATGCCCTCGCCGATCCGCCCGCGCATGTGCACGCGGACGTGCTCCACGAGATCGACACCATGCAGGAGCGGCTCGCCCACGTCGAGCGTCTCGCGGCGCGACTCGATGCTTCGGTGCGCATCCTCGACAACGTCGTCCCGCGATTACAGGTGCACTTGTCGGCGCTCGATGGCATCTGCGCCCGCCTCACCGCCATCGAGGAGCGCGAACGCCGACGCTCCTACGACCCTCCGTTCTCGTCGGTCGCGTTCGCAGACGCCACGCGTGGAGCGGCGGCCGACATCCGTTCGGAGTACTCGGCCCTGGCCGATGCACTCGTGGACGTACCCGGGCCGGTGCTCGACATCGGTGCTGGCCGCGGCGAGTTCCTCGAGCTGTTGCGCGAGCGGGGCCTGATCGCTCGCGGCGTCGAGATCGATCAAGAGTTGGTGGGTCTGGCGCAAGCCGATGGCCTCGACGTGCAACTTGAGGACGGCCTGGTCGCGCTACGAGCCGAAGCTCTCTCGTCGTTGGGTGCGATCGTGCTGTTGCACGTGATCGAGCACCTGCACCCGAACGAGCTGCTCGAGGTCATCGGGCTCGCACGCGAGCGGCTCGCAGTGGGCGGCCGGCTCGTGCTCGAGACGCCCAACCCGCAATCGCTCTACGTGTTTGCACGCGCGTTCTGGCTCGACCCCACGCACACCAAACCGGTACACCCGACCTACCTGGAGTTCGCTCTGCGCGCGGCAGGGTTCACCGACGTTCGCTACGAGTGGACGGCGCTGCCATCCGACGCCGAGCGCTTGGTCGAGGTTGAGGGCGAGGGCGAGACAGCGGCCGCAATGAACGAGAACGCTCGTCGGTTGAACCAGCTCGTTTTCGCGGCCCAGAACTACCGGGTCATCGCTGTTCGCTGATGCACGTCGACCAGATCCTCGTGGGGGCGTCTCCAGGAGACGCAGTGACCGAATCTGCGCTGTGCATCCGTGATGCGTTGCGCGGGGCGGTGCAGTCCGACGTGTACGCGTTGCACATCGACGAGCGGTTGCGCGGCTATGTCGGTCGCATACAGGACTATCCCTTGCCCGAGCACCGTTCCGCGTCGGACGTGATCATCTATCACGTGTCGATCGGTGACCCGAGGATGCTCGACTTCGTACGCCACCGCGGTGAGCGCGCCTTCGTCGTGTATCACAACATCACGCCATCGTCGTTCTTTCGCCGGCTCGACCCGCCGTTCGCCGACCTGCTCGAACAAGGTCGCCGACTGCTGCCGCTGGTGATCGACCGGGCCGAAGCGGTCTTTGCCGACTCGGCGTTCAATGCGCAGGAGCTCGCCGCGCTCGGACGCAACGACGTCATCGTGTGCCCACCGCCGCTGCATCTGCGTCGGTTGCTCGATGTCGTGCCCGACCACGAACTGGTGGCGCAGCTCCCGGTTGCCGTGCCCGCGAAGATGGCGATGTTCGTGGGCCAGATGCTGCCGCACAAGCGTCCCGATTTTCTCATCGGTGCGCATCACCTCTTGGTGGCGAACGCGTTTGCTGACGCACGGCTCGTCCTCGCCGGGGCGGCACGCAACCCGCGCTTCGCGCAAGGCATTCGTCGACTGATCGCCGCAACCAACCTCGAGACCGTGTGGTTCACCGGCGAGCTGCACGATGCACAGCTCGCGGCGTTCTTCCGTCGAGCCGACGTGTTCGTCACCGCGAGCGAGCACGAGGGGTTCTGCGTTCCCATCGTCGAAGCGTTCCACTTCGGCGTACCGGTCGTTGCGCGCGGCTTCGGCGCGATCCCTGAGACCGCCGGCGACGCAGCAATCGTGCTGCCTCCCGATGCGACCGCGCGCGACTTCGCCGAAGCTACGCGCCGCATGCTCGTCGATGCCGACCTACACCGCGAGATGAGCGAACGTGGGCGACGCCGAGCCGAGCAGTTCGACGCCGACCGGATCACGGCCCAGATGCTGTCGGGCATCAAGGCGGCCATCGCAAAGCCGAGGGCGCTCGCGTGAAGCTGCTGTTCTGCGTTCAACGCTACGGCGAGGGTGTCGCCGGTGGTTCCGAAGCTGCGTGCCGGCAGGTTGCCGAGCGACTCGCGGCGCGGGGCCACCACGTCGAGGTGGTCACGTCGCGCGCGAAGAGCTACGTCGACTGGGCCGACCACTTCCCCGAAGGCACCAGTGAGCTGAACGGCGTAGTGGTGCACCGGCTCTCGGTGCGCGCACCACGCACGCCCGAACAGTTCGGCCCGCTGCATGGCCGCGTGCTCGGCCAACCTCACGCACCGCTGTACGTGCAGCGCGATTGGCTTCGCATACAGGGGCCCGACGTGCCCGAGCTCGAGCCGTGGCTACGCGCCCATGCCGGGGCATTCGATTGCGCGATCTTCTTCACGTACCTCTATCCGACCACCGCGTTCGGGCTTCCTGTCGCCGCCGCGTACTGTCCGACGGTTCTGCATCCCACTGCGCACGACGAGCCGATGATGGCGCTGCGCGTGTTCGACTCGCTGCTCCGCGCGACCGATGGCGTGATATGTCTCACCGACGAGGAGCTCGAGCTCGTGCGTCGGCGCTTCCGGTTCGAGCCGTTTGCCGAGGTCATCGGGATCGGGCTCGATGTGCATCCGGTCGCATTGGGTCAGCGCTTCCGCGATGCGCACGATCTCGGCGATCGTCCCTACCTCGTCATGGTCGGTCGCATCGACCCCGGCAAGGGGAGCGACGAGGCCTATCGCTACTTCGTTGAGTACAAGCGACGCTTCGGCGGATCGCTCGCGCTCGTGGTGGTCGGCGAAGCGGTGATCGACCTCCCTCCGCACCCCGACGTGATCATCACCGGTTTCGTCGACGAGGAGACTAAGGCCGATGCCATCGTGGGTGCCGCCGCTCTCGTGCAGCCGTCGTACTTCGAGAGCTTCTCGCTGGCGCTCTGCGAAGGCTGGGTCTGCCGGCGCCCGGCGATCGTCCAAGGCCGGTGCGAGGTGCTGGTCGGCCAGGCACGACGCAGCAACGGCGGGTTGCCGTATCGCAGCTTCGCGGAGTACGCCGCTGCGGTCACGAGGTTGCTCGGCGATCCGGAGCTTCGCGTCGAGATGGGCGAGGCCGGACGCCAGTACGTGCTCGACAACTACCAGTGGGACGTCGTG
>JANMVY010000668.1:0-9714 GCA_031393535.1 Actinomycetes bacterium
CTCGAGCTGAAGCTCGGTCGAGCAGCCACCCTCTCAGAGCTTTCGGCCGAGGTCGAGATGCCCGAGGACAAGGTCACCGAGGCCCTGCGATTCGCGGCCGAGCCGTTGTCGTTGTCCGAGCCGCTGCGCGAAGACGGCGACGCCGAGCTCGGCGACGTGGTCGAGGACCGCTCGGCGGAGAGCCCGTTCGAAGTTGCCGCTACCGCGCTGTTGCCCGACGAGATCGCCCGGCTGCTCGCCCCACTCGATGAGCGCGAGCGCGAAATCCTGAAGCTCCGTTTCGGTCTCGATCGCGGTGAGCCCCGCACCCTCGAAGAGGTCGGCGAGCACTTCAACCTCACTCGCGAGCGCATTCGCCAGATCGAAGCGCGCGCGATGTCGAAGCTACGGCACCCCTCGAGCGACACCGGTGCGCGCGACCTGCTCGCGGTCTGAGCCGGGCGACGACCACAAGCTCGCGGTCACCGCGCATGGAGGTGTCTGGGCACCTGGTGGGCCCCCCCGCCTTCAAAGCGGGTGGGACGGGCGATCCCCGTCCGGCGGGTTCGATTCCCGTCCACCTCCGCCATCTCCGCGCCGGTCAGCAGGTTGCCGTTTCTTGGCGGTACCCACACCACGATGTTGCGGGCACCGCGCCGGGCAACTGGTTCCCGCCTCGGGGATCGATGCGCACGGTGTAGCACGAGCGCTCCTTTCGCGCGGCGATCAGGTGGCGCCGGGCGGGCGTCGTCGTCGGATGCATGGGCGGCGTGGCGCCCGGCAACTACACTGGCGTGATGAAGAAACTGCTGCTGTTGGTCCTGTTCGGTGGGCTTCTCGCGCTTGCCGCGAAGAAGATCCGGTCGGTTTGAGCTGAAAGCGTCACGCTCCGGCGGCGACGGGTGACCAACGCCGCCGGAGCGATCGCCATGTCACCAACGCGCCCAGAGCCGCCATTGCGCTGCACGTGAGGGTGACCGCAATGCGGGCCAGTCGGTTGCGCGCCGGTAGGGCCGCCCGGGCCCGCAACGGCACGGGATGCTCGAACGTCAGCACGTCCCAGCCGCGGGCGAGAGCGATCCGGCGGAGTTCGCGGTCAGGGTTGACCGCGACGGGATGACCGACGGCCTCGAGCAGGGGCAGGTCGGTCGCCGAGTCGGAATACGCGAACGACGCCGCGAGATCGAGGTTCTGTTGTGTGGCGAGCGCTCGAACGGCTTCGGCCTTGCTCGGGCCGTAGGCGTAGAACTCGACGTCGCCGGTGTAGCGGCCCGACGCATCGATGCGGGCCCGCGTCGAGATTGCTCCGTCCGCGCCGAGGTAGGCGGCGAGCGGGTCGACGATCTCGGCCGGGGACGAGGACACGAGGTAGATGCGGCGCCCGGCGCGTCGGTGCGATCGGAGCAGGTCGACCGCCTCGTCGTACACGATCGGTTCGATGACCTCGTGCAGCGTGTCGACGACCAGCGCGCGCAGGCGGGCTTGATCCCAGCCACGGGCCATGTGCAGGGACGCCTCGCGCACCTTTGCCATGCGCCGGTCGTCGGCCCCGAACACACGGAACACCAGCTGGCCGAGTGCAGCGCGGAGGGCGAGGCGCCGGGAGATGAAACCCTCGCGGCGGAGTGTCGATCCGTAGGCGAGCAGGGACGCCTTCGCGATCACGGTCTTGTCGAGGTCGAAGAAGGCGGCCTCCACGCTGTCGATGGTACGTGAGTCAGGGTCGCGATCCGTGGCGCGGCACCTTGTCCGTGTCACATCCCCCGGGTATGCTGTGGTCACGTTCCTCGGGGCGTTCTCGCTGCACTCGCAGCCTCCGGATGTCGCTTCCCCTCGCCACCGGTCCCAGGCTGCTCTGGAGTGTGCCCATGCGCGCCGTGCCCCTCGAGGCGTTGCGTCCCCTGTTCGATGACGAGCACATCACCGAGGTTCTCGTCAATGGCCCCGGCCCGGTGTGGGTCGAACGCGACGGTGTGCTCATGCGCACCGACGTGGTCGTCGATCGCGTGGCGCTCGAGCGACTCATCGAGCGCACGCTCGGCCCGATCGGGCGCCGTGTCGACCACGCATCGCCGTGCGTCGACGCACGTCTCCCCGACGGCTCGCGAGTCAACATCGTCATCCCACCTATTGCGATCGACGGCCCTTGCGTCAGCATCCGGCGGTTCCGTCGCGGCATGGCCGACCTTCCCACCCTGGTCCGTGCCATCGAGGCCGACCTGCTCTCCTGGGCGGTTCGCGCCCGGTACAACATCCTCGTCACGGGCGCGGCCGGAGCGGGCAAGACCACGCTGCTCAATGCGCTCGCATCGGCGATCCCGCCCACCGAACGCGTGGTCACCATCGAAGACGCCGCCGAGTTGGCCCTCGCCGCCGAGCACGTCGTCCGGCTCGAGGCGCGGCCCCCGAACAGCGAAGGTTTCGGTGCGGTCACCGTGCGCGACCTTGTACGCAACGCACTCCGCATGCGACCCGACCGCATTGTCGTCGGCGAGGTCCGGGGGCCCGAGGTGATCGACATGATCCACGCGATGGAGACGGGGCACGACGGCTCGTTCTCCACGTGTCACGCGAACAACCCACGTGACGCGTTGCAGCGCATCGAGGCGATGGTGCTCGCCGCCGAGGGGTCCATGCCGATACAAGTCGTGCGCGAGCACCTGGCCTCGTGCCTCGACCTGCTCGTTCACGTCGTCCGTCGCGTCGACGGTACCCGCAGCGTGCGCGAGATAGCCGAGCTCGGCGCGCTCGACACCGCAGGCGCGCTCGGGCTCGACGTCGTGGTTCACGAAGGCCGCCTGCTGGCCGCGCCCCGGCGCGCGCCGCGTGCCTCGCACGTACTGCCGTTTGTCGGGCGTCCCGCGTGAATCCGCGACGCCGTCTCGACGCCGCCGCACGAGGGTTCGCGCAGCGCAAGGGCTACGTGCTCGCATATCCGCCATCGCTCGTGACGGGCCTGTGCGCGATGGCCGGAGCGTCTGTCGGCCTCGCGCTGGCCGGCCACCTCGGCGCGGTGGCGGGCGCCTTCGGCGGTTGCGCGGTGCCGTGGCTCGCGATGCGTCTCGCTCCCGACCGCCGTGCGGAGAGCCTCGATGCGCAGGTTCCCGAGTTGCTCGAGGCTGTTGCGCGTGCATTGCGTGCCGGTCGATCGCTTGTGGGTGCGCTCGCCACGGCGACGAACGAGGTACCCGAGCCCCTGGCGGTCGAGCTCCGTACGCTCAAGTTGCGGGTCGAGGCAGGCGTCGCGCTCCGCGATGCGTTGGCCGATTCGTCAGCGGCCACGCGGAGTGCCCCGTTGTGTACCGCCCTCGGCGCGATCGCGATCGCGAACGAAGCCGGGGGCGCACAGGCGATGGTGTTCGACGCGTTGGCCGCGTCGTTGCGGTCGCGAGCGGCCGCGGCGCGCGAGCTGCGGTCGCTCACCACGCCGGTGCGCGTGTCGGCCATGCTCATCGCCCTCGCGCCTCCCGCGATGTTCTCTGCGGTGGTGCTCTTCGATCGCTCCCTCGCGACACGCGCGTTCACGACAGCTCCCGGTCGGATTGCCGCGTTGGCAGGAGTCGTTCTCGATCTCGTCGGGCTCTGGTGGATCCGCGCCCTGACGCGGTTCGTGCCATGAGGCGACTGCGTTCTGCCCGTTCTGCCCCGACGCCCGCGCCTGCGCACGAGCTCGCGGACCTTGCCGATCTGTTGCGGGTCGCGCTCGGTTCAGGAATGACTGTGATCCGCGCCCTGGCTCTCGTCGCCGCATATTCCGACACCGTCACAACGGCTGCGTTCGCCTCGGTGCTCGGGGCCGCGCATGACGACGACACCCGCTCGCCGGTCGATGCGCTGGCGGCATTGCCCGAGCGATTGGGCGAGTCGAGCCGAGAGCTGTGCGTCGCGCTGGTGAGCTCCGCCCGCTACGGCGCGCCGATTCTGCCCGCGCTCGAGCGCGTCGCGTTCGAGTTACGTCTCACGCGGCGTCTCGACGCCGAAGCCCGCGCCAAGCGCGTGTCGGTCCTGTTGTTGCTTCCCCTTGTCCTGTGTGTCCTACCGGCGTTCGTGCTGCTTGCCATCGTTCCGCTCGTGCTCGGCGCGTTGTCCGCCCTGCCTGGCTCGGTGCCATGACGCGTCGCCATTGGAGGGTGTTCCCATGTGCAATCTGACTACCTGTGCCCGACGATTCATCGCCGCAGCGCGTCGCCCCTATGCATCTCGGGGCCAGGCCACCGCCGAGTACGTACTCGTGCTCCTCGGTGCCGCCTCGGTCGCCCTTGTGCTGATCGGCTGGCTCGCGCATTCGGGACGCATCGAAGGTCTGCTCAATCAGGTCTTCGACCAGATAACGGCGCAACTGTGAACCCGCGCGGGCGGGTGCGGCGCGTCGTTTCGCCCCTGCGGGGCCAGGCCACGGTCGAGTTCGTGCTCGTGCTCCCGCTCGTGCTGGTGGTGTGCCTGGCGGTCGTGCAGGTGGCTGTGGTGGCACGGCGCGACGTGCTGGTCGCGCATGCGGCGCGCGAGGCGGCGCGTGCGGCTGCGGTCGAACCCGACGACACGGCCGCGCTCGGTGCGGCGCGTGCCGCCGCGGTACGGGCGTCGCCCCTCGATTCGCGGCGCCTCTCGGTCACGCTCACCCGTCTGGGTGAGCTGGTCGAGGTGACCGTGCGCTATGACGATCCCACCGACGTGGCTGTCGTGGGACGGCTTGTGGGATCCGTCAGGCTGCAGGAACGCGTGACGATGCGTCGCGAAGATCGATGATCCGCCGGCCGAGTATCACCGCCAGCAGACCGACTGCCGGGTCCTTGGCCAGTGGCTCGTTGCCGTTGCCGCATTTCGGCGACTGAATGCACGAGGGACAGCCGTCTTGGCAACCACAGGTGGCAATCGCTTCATAGGTCGCTTCGAGCAGGTCGTCGGCCGCGTGCCACCCGAGCTCGGCGATGCCCGCGCCGCCCGGGTACTCGTCATAAACGAACACGGTCGCGAGACCAGTGTCCTCGTGGCGGGCGGTCGACACACCGCCGACATCCCACCGATCACAGAGAGCGAACAGCGGCAACATCCCGATAGCGGCATGCTCGGTCGCGTGCAGGGCGCCCGGCAGGTCGGATACGCCGACGCCCGCCTGTGCGATGGTGATCGCGTCGACAGTGATCCAGAACGATCGCGTGGCGAGTCGCGTAGACGCCAGATCGAGCGAGACGGTGTCGAGTACGCGTCGCGTGACCGTTTCCTTTCGCTGGTACCCGGTGACGTGTGAGATGACCTCGACGCGACCCATGTGCAAAGTCGCCGGACCGATCGCCCGTGAGTGCTCGCGGTCGATCACGCGGATGGTGATGTCGCTGCGGGGCTGGGTGTACGAGTCACCGTCGGCTGGAACCACCACCGCTACTCGGGCGGAAAGGTCGAGCGAGCGCACCTGGAACGGCCGGCCTTGGTGGAGGTAGATCGCGCCGGGGTGCACGGCGGTCGTGGCCCGGGCGGCATCGACGGTGCCGACAAGGGTGTCGTCGGCGAGTCGGATACGCACCTCGCCCGCGGCGCCACTGCGTAGGCTCACGCCCGGGGCCGGGACCCCCTTGCCGGCCCACATCGCCCTCGGGGCGCCGTGACGGTCGGAGCGTCGAACGGTGAGCAGATCGGCGGTTGCGAGATCTCGCACCGCGTCGGCCAACGAGTCATCGCCCCACCATCGCTCGTCGCCGAGGGCGAGAGGCCGTTCGAACGCCGCGCACGCGATGTGGGGAACCGCGATGAATTGGTTGGCAATGTTGATCACCGCACGCTCGGGCGCGCGTTCGAACAATGCCCGCGGGTTTCGCGCGAGCCATTGGTCGAGCTGATCATCGCCGGCGACGAGCACCGCGAGCGACGACTGCCCGTTGCGGCCTACGCGCCCGATCTGTTGCCACGTCGACGCGATGGTGCCCGGGAACCCGTTGATGACGCACGCGTCGAGGCACCCGATGTCGACCCCGAGCTCGAGCGCGGATGTGGTGATGACAGCCCGCAGCTCGCCCGCGGCCAAGGCGTCCTCGATCTCACGCCGCTCGTCGGCGAGATACCCGGCGCGGTATGCGCGCACGGAACCGGCGAGGCGCGGTGCGCGCCGCCGCACTTCGGCCGCGACGGTTTCGGTGGCGCGTCGACTGCGGCAGAACGCGATCACGCGGTGCTCGGAGCGGGCGAGGGCCGCGGTGAGGAGCGCCGTTTCTCTGTTGGCCGAGTACCGCACTCCCGTCACGGGATCGCGCGGGGGCTGCACCAGCGCGATGGTGCGCTGGCCTTTCGGTGCCGCGTCGTCGGTGACCGGTCGGACCGCAGCACCCCAAAGCGCTTCGGCCAACGAACCTGGCTCGCCGATGGTCGCCGAGCAGAACACGACGTTCGGGTGAGTGCCGTAGTGCTCGCAGAGTCGGCGCAGCCGTCGCAGCACATGTGCCAGGTGGCTACCGAACACGCCGCGGAACACGTGCATCTCGTCGATCACGACGAGCCGTAGCCGCATGAGGAACGGCGCCCAACGGGCATGGTTGGGGAGCAGACCGCCATGGAGCATCTCGGGGTTGGTGAACACGACGTTGGCCTGCGTGCGGGCGAAGGCGCGTTCTTGCGGTGAGGCATCGCCGTCGTAGACCGCGGCGCGCACACCGGGGAAGTCGTATGCGCCCAGCGCGCGGATCTGGTCGTGGGCGAGCGCCTTGGTCGGCCCGATGATGAGCGCGCTCGATGGCCGGATGGGATCGAGCAGTGCTTCGGCCAGTGGGAGTTGGTAGCAGAGCGACTTGCCCGAACCGGTTCCTGTGGCGACCACCACGTTGTGCCCGGCGCGGAGCAACTCGACCACTTCGACCTGATGGGCCCAGAGGTCGGCCATGGCGAGCCGGCCGGCTATGGCATCGGCGAGCGGGCGACGCAACACCGCGGTGCGCCCCGGTGTGGCGGGTCGTCGTTCGACCGCGACGAGGCGACCATCTGCGATGAGCGGATCGAGCACATGGGCGAAGGAGTGCGGATCGAGCACATGGGCGAAGGAGCGCCGTGCGCTCGTGGTGATGGGCAGGACGGTGGCGATGGGTGCGGCCATGGTGTCGGGCCGATCCTACGGCGCGGGAATGACAGCCATGTGATCTGGCGAGGGAGCGCAGATTGGGGGACGGGGAGGGCCAGGGGTAGCGTGCGGTCGTGACCGACGACGCGACACCGGTGATCGCGAAGCCCGATGAGCTCCTCGCGCTGCATCGCACGGCCGCGGAGCTCTTCACCATCTTGAAGCGTTGGTTCGCGGTGCCCGAGTCCGTGCCGCTGAACCTCACCGACGTCGATGCTGTGGTGTTGGAGATGAGCGATCCGGTGATGATCGCCGCGCTGGCGATGCGCAAGCTTCAAGCACTCCGGCTGCTCGCCACGCCCGGGGTACGTACGAGCACCGACGTGGTTCTGGCCATCGTCAACGATCTCGAGCGGGCGCTGCTGCAGGCCCCGGTGATGCGGTTGAAGTTGCGCGCCAGCACCGTCGATTGGGACGCGGCCTTCGCGCAACTCGAGGTGGTCGAGCACCCGTCACGGGCGGGCCACCTGCCCCACGACGTGGCCGAGGCCGATCCTGAAGCCGATTATTTCCGCGAGTTGCACGCCGAGGTGCACGCCGCCGCGTTCGCGGTGTTCGAGGCGAGCAACGGCGAGATCTGCCTGCTCGACTGACCGCGCGCCGCCGGTGCATGCGGTTGGGTGCTGGGATCGCGTTGCTACCCTGCCCGAGACCTTGCGGTTTGACATCCCCTCACGAAAGCCTTTACCTACCCCTGTGCCCAACGCCCTCGTCATCGTCGAGTCCCCCGCCAAGGCGAAAACCATCGCCGGCTATCTCGGCGCGGGCTATGTCGTCGAGTCATCGATCGGGCACGTGCGCGACCTTCCGCGAGGCGCAGCCGACATTCCCGCGGCATATAAGGCCGAACCATGGGCCCGACTCGGCATCGATGTCGACAACGACTTCAAGCCGCTGTATGTGGTGTCGGCCGATCGGCGCGAGCAGATCAAGAAGCTGAAGAGCCTGGTGAAGTCGGTCGACGAGGTCTATCTTGCGACCGACGAGGATCGCGAGGGCGAGGCGATCGCCTGGCATCTGCTCGAGGTGCTGAACCCTCGGGTGCCGGTCAAACGCATGGTGTTCCACGAGATCACGCCGAAGGCGATCCGTGAAGCCATCGAGAATCCACGCGAGCTCGATCGTCGCCTGGTCGACGCGCAGGAGGCGCGACGCCTGCTCGATCGGCTGTACGGCTATGAAGTGTCGCCCGTGCTGTGGAAGAAGATCGGCCCGAGCCTGTCGGCCGGTCGCGTGCAGAGCGTTGCGACCCGCATCGTGGTCGAGCGCGAGCGCGAACGCATGCGGTTCGTGACCGCGTCGTTCTGGGATCTCCAGGCCACCTTTGCCGTGCGTGATGCGAAGCCGAACGAACCCGAGTCCTTCCGGGCCACGCTTCAGACCCTCGACGGCGCGCGCGTTGCGAGCGGCCGTGACTTCGACCCATTGGGTCAGACGAAGTCCCGCGACGTGGTGGTGCTCGACGAGGCGGCGGCGGTGGCACTCGCCGCGGGCTTGGAGGGTGCGGAGTTCGCGGTCGCATCGGTCGAGTCGAAGCCGTATCGCCGCCGA
Source organism: Actinomycetes bacterium (assembly GCA_031393535.1). Taxonomy (GTDB): domain Bacteria; phylum Actinomycetota; class Acidimicrobiia; order Acidimicrobiales; family WLNW01; genus WLNW01. The sequence goes on from JANMVY010000668.1 coordinate 8,633, forward strand.
CCTGCAGCGCCGTTCATGACATCGACGTTCCAGCAAGAAGCGGGGCGCAAGCTCCGGTTGTCGTCGGCAATGGCCATGCGTGCCGCGCAGTCGCTGTACGAAAAGGGCTACATCACGTACATGCGTACGGACAGCACCACGTTGTCCGAGACCGCGATCAACGCCGCCCGATCGTTGATCGCCGAGCGTTATGGCAAACAATGCCTGCCGAGCGCACCGCGCGTGTACGCGACCAAGGTCAAGAACGCGCAGGAGGCCCATGAGGCCATTCGCCCGGCCGGTGACGCGTTCCGCTCGCCCGAGCAGGTCGCCCGCGAGCTGGCTGCCGGCGAGGCGCGCGTCTACGAGCTGATCTGGCAGCGCACCGTGGCCTCGCAGATGATTGATGCCACGGGCGAAACGGTCGTGGTGCGCATCGAGGCCGACACCGCGAATGCCACGAAGCGGCGTGTCGCGTTCGGCGCGTCGGGCACGATCATCACGGAACCGGGATTTCGTCGGGCATACGTGGAAGACGTCGATGACGACACCGAACGCGACGAGGCGGAACGCCGCTTGCCTGCGATGACTGAAGGCGATCTCGTCGATGCTCGTGAGCTTGCGCCCGAACCTCATGCAACCCAGCCGCCGGCCCGCTACACCGAGGCGTCGCTCGTGAAGCGTCTCGAGGAACTGGGCGTCGGTCGCCCGTCGACCTACGCGTCGATCATGGGCACCATCCAGGACCGCGGCTATGTGTGGAAGAAGGGCACCGCACTCATCCCGTCGTTCATCGCGTTCAGCGTGGTATCGCTGCTCGAAGGCCACTTCCCCGATCTTGTCGACTATGCGTTCACTGCGCGCATGGAGGACGATCTCGACGAGATCGCCGGCGGAGTCAAAGAGACGGTGCCATGGCTGTCGCGGTTCTATTTCGGTGATCAACAGGCGCTCGAAGCACACCCAGGGCTGAAGCGAATGGTGAGCGAGGACCTCGGTGCCATCGATGCTCGCGAGATCAACTCGATCCCGCTCGGCATGTCGGTCGACGGTGTACCGGTCGTGGCACGTGTCGGCCGCTACGGACCCTATGTGGAGTGCGG
>JANMVY010000521.1:0-1662 GCA_031393535.1 Actinomycetes bacterium
CCCCCTGGGCTCGACGTGCTGACCAGTGCACAGGTCAAGGCGGATCTCGATCGGCCGTTGGCCACCACCTCGCAGACGCGCGACATCATCAACGGGCTCCTGCGCATCATGGCCGGCGGCACGATCGGCGCGATCGTGTACCTGACCGTGCTCGAGCGAACACGTGACTTTGCAGTCTTCAAAGCCATCGGCGCGTCGGCGTGGAGGATGGCCGTAGGGGTATCGCTCGAAGGGGTCGCGTTGTCGCTGTGTGCGGCCGGCGTCGCGGTGGCGCTGTCGATGGCCCTCGCACCGACCTTCCCGTTCCCGGTCGAGATCCCCAATCGCGCCCGCCTGGAGCTCGTGGTCGTCGCCGTGGCGATCGGTGTGCTGGCCAGTCTGCTCGGCGTGCGCCGGGTCGCGAAGGTCGACCCGGCGTTGGCGTTCGGCGGCGCATGATGGCGGTGCAGATGCGCGACCTCACGATCGAGTACTCGAGCGGTGGCTACGTGGTGCGACCGATCGACAGCCTCGACCTCGATATGCACGACGGCGAGGTGGTCCTGCTGGTCGGCGCGAGTGGGTGCGGCAAGACCACGTTGCTCTCGGCGCTCGCCGGCATCCTCACCCCGACTACCGGCACCATCACAGTCGACGGTGTCGAGATCACGGGCCTGCGCGGGCGTGATCTCGCGGCGTACCGCCAACGCCGCGTGGGTGTCGTGTTCCAGTCGTTCAATCTCGTGCCGAGCCTGACCTCGCTCGAGAACGTCGCATCGCCGCTGCTGCTCGCCGGCGTGGGTCGGCGCACCGCGATGGCCAGAGCGAGCGCGCTCCTCGAACAGGTCGACCTCGCGGACCGTGCCGGGCATCGACCGGGTCAGCTCTCGGGGGGTCAGAAGCAGCGTGCGGCACTGGCGCGTGCATTGGCCGCCGACCCACCGCTGCTGCTCGCGGACGAGCCCACGGCGCACCTCGACCAGGTCCAGGTCGACGCGGTGCTTCGACTGATGCACCGCCTGCGCGGGCCGGGTCGAGTCGTGGTGATTGCGACGCACGACGACCGGTTGTTGCCGCTCGCCGATCGCGTGGTGCATCTGAGCCCACGCGTCGAAGCCGCAGAGGCAACAGTGGTCGAACGCGACCGGCGATGGACCATGACCCGCCCGCCGCGTGCATCATGACGACCCGCGTCACGCGCGAAGCGAGTGGGGTGTCAACCTCCGGCGGCGGGCAGGTGGCACCCCCCCATCACCGGTGGTCAGCGCCCTTGTGCCCCACGCCACAGTCGGGGTCAACTGTCGTCGTGGGACAAGATCGGATCACCGTGTTCCTGGCCGATGACTCGGTCCTCATCCGTGAGGGCGTCCGAGCGATGCTCAGTCGCGAGAAGGACCTCGAGATCGTCGGCGTGGGCGAGGACTTCGACACACTCGTGCTCGGCGCGGGCGAACTGGCACCCAACGTGGTCGTGTCCGACATCCGCATGCCGCCGAGCTTTCTACGCTAGGGCATCGACGGGTGCAAGGAGATCCGCAAGCTGCACCCGGGCACGGGCATCGTGATCCTGTCGCAGTACGACGACCCCGACTACGCGATCGCGTTGTTGTCGGAAGGCGCGGTCGGGTACGCCTACCTGCTCAAGGATCACATCGCCGAGGGCGACCAACTCGCCCGCGCTAT
>JANMVY010000698.1:0-2463 GCA_031393535.1 Actinomycetes bacterium
ACTCGTGGCATCCGATCGCGCATCGACGGCGGTGCGTGCTCGACGAACAGATCGCGGGGGAGAAGCGGCAGGTCGATGTGGCCGTCGGCCGAGATGACGGGATGGTTGCGTTCGTTCATGGTCTCCCCTGGCGCCGGTGTCTCGAACGCTATCCAGGTCGCGCGGCCGACGCCGCGTCGTCGCGCCGCGTCGCCGCGGCGTCGTCGCGCCGTCGACGAGGTGACCCTCGGAGATAGCGCGATCGATGGCCGTGCCACAATGAGTCGGTGCAGCCGACGGCGTTGGTGATCGGGGGGACCGGCCCGAGCGGCCCGTACGTCGTCGCGGGCCTGCTCGCTCGCGGGCATCGGGTGACCATGTGCCACACCGGCGAGCACGAGATCCGTGAGATCCCCCCCGAAGTCGAGCACCTCCACACTGATCCGTTCGATCGCGACAAGTTCACGGCGGGGCTGGGCGATCGCAGCTTCGACATCGTGATCGCGACCTACGGCCGGTTGCGCATGGTGGCGGAATCGTTGGTCGGACGCACGGAGCGGCTGATCACGGTCGGCGGGATGCCGGCATACCGCGGCTACATGAACCCCGATCGTTGGACGCCGCCGGGACTGCCGATCCCCACTCGCGAGGACGCACCGACGAGCACCGAGGAGGACGACCCGAAGAGCCTCCGCGTCGCGCGTACCGAAGCGATGCTGTTCGTCCTGCATCCGGGCGCGACGCACTTCCGCTACCCCTATGTGTACGGGCCTCGGCAGCTGACGCCGCGCGAGTGGCCGATCGTGCGGCGCATCGTCGATCGCCGGCCGTTCATCATCGTGCCCGACGGTGGTCTCACGATCTTCACCTATGGCTACGCCGAGAACCTCGCCCACGCGCTGCTGCTCGCGGTCGACCAACCTGAAGCGTCGTGTGGGCAGGTGTTCAACGCGGCCGACGACACCGCGTTCACGTTGCGCCAGACGATCGAGATCATCGCCGCGGCGCTCGATCACCCGATCGAGATCGTGTCGATGCCCTACGAGCTGGCACCGGTGACACGTCCGCTGATCCGCCAGCACCGCACGACGCACCGTCTGCTGAGCGTCGACAAGCTGGTGTATCGACTCGGCTATCGCGACGTGGTACCCGCGGCCGAGGCCCTCGCGCGCACCGCTCGGTGGTTGGTCGCGAACCCGCCGAGCGCGGAGGTCGAGGCGCGCCTGGAGGACCCGTTCGATTACGCGGCCGAGGACTCGCTCGTGGCGCAATGGCGCCGGGTCGTCGACACGATGGCGCCGATCGAGTTCACCGCCGCGGTTCCCGGTTTCACGCTCGGGCACCAGGGTCCGGGCACCAACAATCCGCGCCGCACGCATCACGTCTGAGCCGTCGCCGGCCGTCGCCGGCCATTGCGGGTCGGTGTCGGCCGGTGGCGCCCGGAAATCCCTCGAACGGTCCGAACACCGAGTCCACTGCGGCCGTTAGCCTGTCCGACATGGCTGACACCGCAATATCGGCGGGGCGCCCGAGTCGCATGGTCCATCGCCACCGCAATCTGTCGGGAGGGTGGGCGCGCGCGGCGGTCTTCGGGGTCAGCGATGGTCTCGTGTCGAATGTGGCGCTCATCTTGGGTGTGGCCGGCGCGAGTTCGCAAGCCTCGTTCGTGCGCGTCGCGGGGCTCTCGGGGCTCATCGCGGGGGCCGTGTCGATGGCCGCGGGTGAATACGTGTCGGTCAAGGCGCAGAACGAGCTGATCCACCGTGAGGTCGAGATCGAACGGCAGTCGATCTTCGAAAAGCCCGAGGCCGAGACGAACGAGCTCGCGAGCATCTACGAGGCGAGGGGGCTCGGTCCCGCGGCCGCGCGTCGGGTCGCGATCGCCATCATGTCCGACCCCGACGTGGCCCTCGACGTGCATACGCGCGAAGAGCTGGGCGTGTCGCCCTATGCGGTGTCTTCGCCATATGTCGTGAGCGGCTCGTCGTTCGGAGCGTTCGCCGTGGGGGCGTCGGCTCCATTGGTGCCCTGGTTCTTCGGTGGCGGCAACGCGGCGGTGATCGCGTCGCTCATCATCGGGTTGGTCGCGGCCGCGTTGGTCGGCGTTCTCCTCGCACGCTTCACCGAACGCTCTGCGTGGCGGACCGCGCTGCGTCAGGTGGTGCTCGCCGGTGTGTCGTGCGGCGTCACGTTCTTCTTGGGCAACCTGTTCGGTACCGGGGTTGGCTAGTTCGTCACCATGACGCTAGCTTGGCCGGGTCATGCGTTCGTTCGTCGCCTCGGTACTCGTACTTCCCTGAGCACACGGCGACAGCTCGCGCCCGTGTGCTCACGACCTCCCGAACGGGAGGTCGTTGCAGTTTTCGGCAGCGATTCGACGGGAGAACCCAATGCAGATCGATGGTGGTCAAGCGCTGATTCGCAGCCTCGAGCTCGAGGGTGTCGAGGTCATCTTCGGGCTGCCCGGCGGGGCGATCCTGCCCG
>JANMVY010000524.1:0-14150 GCA_031393535.1 Actinomycetes bacterium
TTACCGCGCCGAAGCCAAGCCGAAGTTCGGCACGTTCTCGCGACCGCTGCCCGACATCGAATGGCCGACACTGATTCCCGAGACCGCGATGTTGCCGGTCTCCTGAGCGTCGGCCACCACCAGTAGAGCTCGTGCCACGCGACGGACCCGCGACCAAGGCCCGCCTCCTTCGTGAGGCGGAACGGTTGTTTGCGCGACGCGGGCTCTACCAGGTGACGGTACGCGAGATCCTTGCGGCAGCCGGTCAGCGCAACGTGTCGGCGCTCACCTATCACTTCGGGTCGCGCGGCGGCGTGCCCATCGGGTGGCGCGACGGCGTCCTCGACGCGGTCCTCGAACGTCACGGCGCGCCCACCGACGATGCGCGGGGTCGGATGCATCGCGCCATCGGCCCGAACGGGTCCACCCATGACCTCGTGGCCGCGCTCGTGGTGCCGTATGCCGTGCACCTGTCGTCGCCCGAGGGCCGCGACTACTTGCGCATCGTCGCTCAGCTGTCGGCTCGGTTCAGCAGTTGGCGTGACCTGAACCCAGGAACCGGTCCGAACCTCATCGCAATCCTCGGCGTGCTCGAGCAACGCGGCCCGTCGGTCGCCGCTCCCATTCGTCGCGAGCGCGTGATCGAGCTCATCATGTTGATGACCGTGGCGCTTGCCGAGCGGGCGCGGCTCGTCGAGTCGGGGCGCCGCGCGGTCGAACTCGACGAGGCCACGTTCATCGCCGACCTTACCGACGTGTTGGTGGGCATCATCGATGCGCCGTCGCGGGGTCCGCTGCCCTCATTCGGCGCGGTCTGAGGCGCGCTCGTCCGGTCAGGTTCGGCTGGTTCGGCGCGATCGTGTTCAGGGTGCCACCGAGGTGGGGCTGGTGAAGCCCGAGGGGTTGTATATGCCGGCGAGCATGTTTTCGTGCATGCCGTAGCCGACAAGGCCGCGGTTGGTCTCGAACCGGCACAACGTCTCGTTCAAGATCGCATACCGCCGTCGCACTTCGGGGTCGCTCATATCGTGCACCAGCCCTTGCACCGTGAGCTCACCCTGGTAGACCCCGTGGCCCCAGTGCTGGTCGGGTACGTAGCCCGACCCGGCCGCGAGGTACAGCGTGCGCAGCGGGGTGTTGGTGACAACGATCTCGTGCCCCGATGCGTCGGTGACGCGCACCGTGGCCGAGCGCATCTCGCGCGTGCCCGAGTGGTACGCGATGTCGATGTCGGGTCGCCCGAGGTGTTCGATCGGTCGGTCGAGGTCGGTGTTCCAGACCCGCATCGACTCCTCGACGTGGCGATGACCGTCGGCGTCCTGGTCGATCTGGATCTTCATCATGTGGTCGTCGAACTGCATGGGTACCCAGTCGTGGCGGAACCCATAGCCGTCGCGGCTCTGGCGGGAGCGGATGCCTGGCGCCTCGCGCTCGCCGACGGGGCGTACTCCCCACGATCGGTCACGCACACCTTTCCAAAGATCGGGGGTGACCTCGAAGGTACGGCCGGCCACGGTGAGCGTGCCCTGCCACACGCCGACCTGGGCGTACCGAGTGACATCTTGCATGACCCGGCCGTACTGGCGTGAGAAGGTGCGCGGCTCCTCGAGCGCGTCGACAGTGCCGGTGAAGACCAGATCGGCGTGAACGCCCCATTCGTTCTCGTCACACCGCACGCGAAGTTTGCGTAGGCCTTGTTGGACCTCGACCGTGAGCGGTCCGACCGAGGTGTCGAGACGGTCGTGGCCGAGCTCGCGCGACGCGCGCACCGTGTGCTGCTCGGTGCCGATCGAGACAGTGATGAACGCATCGGTGACGCCGAGGTTCGGATACTGGCCGAGGCCCATGATGACGAACAACTCGTCACTGCTCGCATGCATGTTGAAGTAGTAGCGGTCGTAGAAGTTGCGGTCGGACGGGCCGACGTGATCGATGGTCTCCGACGTCTGATGGGCGAGGTATTCGTCGAGTGGTCCGAGCGGCATGGGAACTCCGGGGTGGATGCAGGTGGATGGATGATGGCCCACAGTGCGGGTGGCCGCACGGCGGATCTGCGCCCGGTCGGTCAGGTGTGGCTTTCACGGGGCAGCGATTCGGCGAAATCGCATGGTTCACCGTCGGGCGTGCACGCGATGCTTCTTGGCATTTCGTCCACGAGCCGCAGGACCAGCCCACATCGTAGAGTCGGGCTCTGCGGTACGGGGGTGTCCCATGGGCTTCGACCTGACCCTCGCACGAGCGGCGCGCCCGCTCTACGGGCCAGCGCTCGGCATCGCGCTGACCCACGACACGCGACCATTGAAAGGAAGCCAATGAGCGACGAACCAGACACCGACCGTTACGCGCACCTCCGATCGGGTACGGACGAGACGTGGCGACGCGTCATGCAGACCCGACCCGAGGTGGTCGACGCGATCCCCGGTTCCTTCCCCGACCTGTCGAACGTGCTGCTGTTCGGCGACCTTTGGCAACGGCCCCACCTCTCGGTCCGCGAGCGACGCCTCGTCGTGCTGACGTTGCTTGCCGCCTACGGACGCGACGAACCGATGGCGTACCACTTGCGCGGCGCGCTGTTGTCGGGTGACCTCGACGCAGAAGCACTCGACGAGCTCGTGATCCAGATCGCGTTCTACGGTGGTTGGCCCATGGCATCGACGCTGTGGGGTGCACTCCGCTCCGCCGCCGCCACGGCCGGCGAGGAGGTTGTCGGGTGACGGGATACGCGCACGTTCTTGCGCCAGGGCGAATCGGCTCGATGGCGCTGCGCAATCGCATCGTGATGTCGCCCATGGGAGACGATCTGTGCAACGAGGACGGCACGGTGTCCGACCGCCAGCGGTCCTACTTCGAAGCACGCGCCCGCGGCGGCGTTGCGCTGGTGATGCTCGGATCGGTCGCGGTGGCTCATCCGATCGGCACTTCGAACAAGTGTCAAACGGGGATCTCCGACGACCGGTTCGTCCCCGGCCTGCGTGGCCTGGCCGACACCGTGCACGCGCACGGGGCGAAAGTCGCGGTACAGCTCACGCACGCGGGCAAGGTCGGCATAAACGACATGATCGCCGGTCGGCCTATGTGGGTGCCTTCTGTGCCGAGGGCCGCCGAGTTCGATCCCCTCTTCGCGCTCGTCACCCCCGACGAAGCGGCGAAGCAGTCGGCGCCGATGCTGTCGCCGACGTTGCGGATCGAACATCACCCTATGACCCGCGACGACTTCGCGACGATGATCGAATGGTTCGCGGCGGCAGTCGCCCGTGCGAAAGCCGCTGGTATCGACGCGTGCGAACTACACGCCGGCCACGGCTATTTGCTCGACGAGTTCTTGTCACCATCGACGAACTTCCGCGAAGACGAATACGGCGGCTCGGTCGAGAACCGCTCACGGCTGCTTGTCGAGACCCTTCGCGCGATCCGCGCGCGTGTCGGGCGTGACTATCCACTGTGGATCCGCATGAACGCGCACGAGTACTTCACCGCGGGTACCACCCTTGCCGACGCGATCGTCACCGCGAAGCTCGCAATCGCAGCCGGGGTCGACGCGCTGCATGTGTCCACCTACGCCGACCCCACAGTGGCAATCGGCTTCTCCGAGGCGCACACCACGCACTTCCCCAACCACTTCGTCGAGTACGCACGCGGCATCAAGAAGCACGTCGATGTCCCGGTGATCACCGTGGGTCGCATCTCGCCCGAGGACGCCGAGCAGCACATCGCCGAAGGTGCGTACGACTTCGTGGCCATGGGCCGCAAGCTGCTCGCCGACCCCGACCTGCCCAACAAGCTGACCCAAGGACGACCGGGCGATGTGCGGCCGTGCATGTATCACTACCGGTGCATCAGCCAGATCTTCATTCGCGAAGGTGTGCGATGTGCGGTGAACCCGACCACGGCTCGCGAGGACGAGTTGCGGTTCGAACGGTCGGACATTCGTCGCAAGGTGCTCGTGGTGGGTGGAGGCCCGGCCGGCATGGAGGCGGCACGGCTCGCGGCGCTACGAGGTCACGAGGTGATCCTCGCCGAAGCCTCCGCCCGGCTCGGTGGGCGGCTCGTGTACGCGTCGAAGACGTACGCGCCGAACGGGGATGTGCTCGGGTGGCTCGAACGCCAGATCGCGCAACTCGACATCGACGTGCGGCTCGATACGTCGGTTGACGCCGAGTACGTCCGCGCGAGCAAAGCGGACGTGGTCGTAGCGGCGCTCGGTGCGAGCTGGAACAGGCCCGAGATACCCGGCGCAGCCCTGCCACACGTGTACACGGTCGACTCGCTCGACCGATGGCTCGTCGACGACATACCGCTCGCCGGCGCGCGTGTCGTGGTCATCGGCGGTGGCCGCGCGGGCTTGGGTCTCGCCGACCTCGCCTCGCGCCAGGGTCATGAGGTCGCCGTCGTCGAGGGTTCCGCAGTGTTTGCGCCGCAAATCGGGTTGCCCGGCCGTTGGCGTCTCGTGCACGAGCTTCGTGCGCGCGGCGTGCGCCTGCTCGCACAGTCGACCGTTCGTGCGATCGAGGCCGGGCACGTCATGATCGTCTCCGGCGATGCCGAGATCGTGCTCGAGGCCGACGTCGTGCTCATCGCGTCGATCGTCGCTGCACGAGCGGCCGCGGTTGCGCTGCTCGAAACGGCCGGCGTGCCGGTACACGCCGTGGGGGACTGCACGGGCCCGGGGTTCATCGAAGGAGCGATGCTCGGCGCCGCGACACTCGCTGTCGGGTTGTGAAGCGACCATGACCACCCCATGCCGCGCCCTGCTGTTCGCCGGGCGAGAGAGCCACGAGGTCGGGGAGTTCGCCGTGCCCGATTCGCCGCCCGGCGGCGCGTTGCTCCGCGTCGAAGCCCTTGGGATGTGTGGCAGCGACCTCGCACAGTGGCACGGCCTCATCACCCCGCCAGGTATGCGATACCCGATCGTGCAGGAGTACGACTGCGTGCAACCGGTGCGCCATACGGCAACCACGACATGGGCGTTTTCCGCGAGCGGGGCCGCGCGCAGTCGGTGCCCACTAGGTTTGCGTCGACACTGGCGCGGTCGGCGCGCCAAGGGAGGTTGACCGTGGAACCGATCGACACCGGCGCGATTGCGCAGTTGCTCGCGCTCTATTGCCACATCGTCGACGACAAGCAGTGGGATCGTCTGGGCGATGTGTTCGCCGACGACGGTTCGATGACGGTCGCGAACATGTATGAGACCCACACCGGGCTCGCAGAGCTGCGAGTGCTCTACAGCGAGAAGATGAATCATCCGCTCGCGCATCACAGCACGTCGGTGGTGGTGATCGATCACCTCGGCGACAAGGCGCAGGTGGTGTCCAAGTGGGTCACGGTCCGCGCCGACGGCGGGGCGGGCACGGGCGTGTACCGAGACGACCTCGTACGCACCGTTGCGGGGTGGCGCGTGCATGCGCGGCTCGCAACACCCGCGGTGCAACCCCCGAAGACCGCGTGACCCGAGCCGAAGTGATGCCAGCCATTGCGATCGCGACGCCGTCGCACGACGCGGTTTTTGCCGAGGTGCGTGCGTGGATCGACGATCACGCTCCGCTCACGCAGCACGCAGTCGACGCCGAGTGGCGGTGCGCGACGTGGCCGCACGTGCCGGGCGGTCGCGATCTTTTGTGGGATCAGTGGGACATCCTCCTCGCCGAGCTCAACCGGGTCGGTGCCCCGACCCCATCGACCGGGTTCGGGCAGTCACTCGTCGGACCTGCTCTGCGCCCTTGACAAACCGGGCGTCGAGGTGCGAGGCATTCGCCAGATCGATGGTGGTGCAGAGTTCTGCGAGGTGTTCTTCGTCGATGTCCGGTGCCGCGCCGATGATGTTGTCGGCGGGGTCGACAACGGGTGGAGCGTCGCGATGACGACACTCGGTTTCGAACGGGGCTCGTCCGAAGCCACGGGCTGGCGCCGCTTCGCGCCCGAGTTCGCCGACATCGTTGCGCTCGCGCGTGCAAACGGACACGCGAATGGCGCGGTACCGCGCAGATCCAACGCAACATCGTGGCCGAGCGGGTCTTGGGTTTGCCACGCGAACCGGCGCGGTGAGTCGGCGCAGGGTGGCGCTACTCACGTTTCGGTGAAGCGACGAAGCGCATCGTCGAGCGACGCGCGGTACTCGACGATGCGACGGAGCTTCAGCGCCTCGTAGCCCCGCACGTGATCGGGCAGGCGGGCGATTGCGACCGCCGCGTCGAGGCGGTCTGCGCGGAGGTCGCGCAGCACGCGCTCGATCGCGGCGATGTACTCGACCGGCAACTGCCGTTCGGCGCGACGCACGGCGCCCCAGCGGAACGGGTCGAACCGCGTACCCCGCAGGAACTTGCCGCGCGCCAGGGCGCGGAACAACGGCTGGCTCCACGGCCCGAGCGAGATCTTGTGGTCGACCCCCAGCGCGCGCAAGATCGGAGGGTGCAGCTGATACGACACACGGCCGCGCTCGGCGGCCACGCGTTCGATGTCGCGTCGCCCGTCGGCGTCGAGGAGCAATCTGGCCACCTCGTACTCGTCCTTGTAGGCGAGGAGCTTGTGGAGGTTTCGGGCAACCTCGGTGCTCAGCGCGTGCGAGCCCGAGCGTGTCGTCTGTTCGTGCGCAACGACTTTCGCGACAACGTCGAGAAAGCGAATCGCACAGCGCTCGCCCTGAAAACCGACGAGATCGGCTGCGAGATGCACCAAGGTCGCACCGAGCGCGGCATCGTCGGTCGTGGCGGCGATGCGGGCGGCGACCTTCGGGCTCAGATCGACGCCCGGCGCCTCGTGATCGGGGCGGCCGGCGACCAGCGCATCGACTGCCGCAGCGTCGGTCGAATAGTGGCGACCCAGGCGATAGGCGCGGACGTTGGCATCGACCGCGGTGCCGTTCAGCCGAATGGCTTCCTCGATGAACGCGGGCGCGATCGGCAGCGCGCCCGCCTGGCTCGCGAGACCGACCACGAAGAAGTTGGCGGTCATGGTGTCACCGAAGGCAGCGGTGCAGACGGCTGCCGCGTCGACCCAATGCTGCGCATCGGCCCGCGATGCCCCGGCGATGCGTGCCGCTAGGGCGGCATGCGAGGGCATCGCGGTCTCGGGGTGAGCCACCATCATCCCGGTCGGCACCGCTGACGAAGAACCGACGACGATCGTGTGCCCGCTCGACGTCGTGAGCAGACCCTTGTCCGACGCGGCGACGAGTTGATCGCACGCGAGCAGCAGGTCGGCCTGTTCGGCGCCGAGACGGCTCGCGAAACTCGCGTGCCCACGGGCGAGTCGGATGTCGCTCACGACCGGGCCGGCCTTCTGTGACAGGCCGATCTGGTCGAGCCCGTGCACCGTGTACCCGTCGAGCATCGCGGCGGTTCCTATCACCTGGGCCACGGTGACCACCCCGGTGCCGCCGATGCCGGTGATGCGGATTCCGTAGTCGTCAACAGTCGGATACGACGCGTCGGGGAGTGGCGCGGCGAGCAACTCGTCGACCAGGGCGTCGACCGGCACCGCGGCGCGCGCACGAGCAGCGGTGCCCGAGCGGCGGCTGACGCGGGTCACAATCGAATCGACGAGCCGTGAACGCCGCGACGGGTGCATCTCGACGACGGCGAAGGCCGGGCAGTCGCCATCGACGCACGAATAGTCGAGGTTGCAGGTGGTCTGGTCGATGTGGGTCTTGCGACCGAACGGCGTATCGATCGGCTGCACCGACAGGCAGTTGCTCACCTGTCCGCAGTCGCCGCACCCTTCACACACACGGTGGTTGATGGCGATGCGCCGCGACGGGGTCACGACGAGTCCGCGCTTGCGGGCGCGACGCGACTCTGCGGCGCAGGCCTGGTCGTGGATGAGCACGGTGACACCGGGGATTGCCGCGAGTTGTTCTTGCGCCTCGATGATGCGGCCGCGATCCCACACCTCGACCGATGAGGGTAGCTCCACCCGCGCGTAGCGTGTTCGATCGTCGGTGGTGATCAGCACGCGCGCGACGCCTTGGCTGAGCAAGCTCGCGGCGACTCGCTCGACGCTGATCTGGCCTTCTGGGTGTTGCCCGCCGGTCATTGCGATCGTGCCGTTGTAGAGCAACTTGTAGGTGATGTTCACGTTGGCCGCCACGGCGGCGGTGATCGCGAGTTGGCCGCTGTGAAAGAACGTGCCGTCTCCGAGGTTTTGGATGAGGTGATCGCGTTCGACGAAGTCGGACATGCCGATCCATTGTGTGCCTTCGTTCCCCATGGGAGTCATGCCGGCGATCTCTCCGACCCGCGTCGTGTCCATGTAGAGCACCATCGTGTGGCACCCGATGCCCGCGCCGACAAGCGCACCCTCGGGGACCACGGTCGAGCTGTTGTGGGGGCAACCCGAGCAGAAATACGGCGATCGCTCCATGGTGAGCGCGATGCGTGGCCGTGGCGCAGGGGGCAGTGGTGCGAGGCGTTCGCCGAGGCGCCCCGCGAGCCGTGCGTGCAGGCCGGGGAGGATCGCGTCGGCGTCGAGGCCGCCGTAGCCGGGGATGAGGGCCCGGGCCGACTCATCGGTGCGACCCACCACCCGCGGCCGCGTCGCGAGGTCGTACAACGCGTTCCGCACGAGCGACTCGAGGTTGGGGCTCTTCTCCTCGATGACGAAGACCTCGTCGAGCCCACGCGCGAAGGTACGGACCACCTGCGGGTCGAACGGCACGGGCATCTGCATCTTGAGCAGGCGGATGCCGGCTGACGCGACGAGTGGGTCATCGATGAGACCGAGACGCGCGAGGGCTTCGCGCACTTCGCGATAGGTGATGCCCGACGCAACGATGCCGATCCACGCATCGGCTGGGTCGACGGTGACCACGTTGAGGCGGTTCGCCGACGCGTACTCGATGGCGAGCGGGTAGCGCACCTCGATGATCTCGCGCTCGACATCGAGCGTGTGGGGTGTGAGCAGACGCCCGTCGGGAAGCCGGTCATAGGGGCGACCGTCATGTGTGGGGAAAATCGGTCGTACGCGATCGATGTCCACCTCGACCGAAGCGGTGCCGTCGGCCACGTCGGCCACGATCTTCAACGCGGCCCACAGGCCCGACGAGCGCGACAACGCGATGGCGTGGCGACCGAGGTCGAGAGCCTCGGCGGGGTCTGCGGGGTAGAGCAGAGGCATGTGCAGGTCGGCGAGCACGCCGGCAGACGACGAGGGCAGTGTGGAGCTCTTGGCCTTCGGGTCATCGCCCACGAGGGCCACGGCACCGCCAAGACGCGAGGTGCCTGCGAACACGGCGTGGCGCAACGCGTCGGTGGCGCGGTCGACGCCCGGCGACTTGCCGTACCAGATGCCGACGACGCCGTCGTAGCGGGCATCGGGCCGCGCCGCCGCCAGCTGCGAGCCCATCACGGCGGTCGCCGCATACTCCTCGTTGAGCGCTGGGCGGCACACGATTGCCAGGTCGGGCGACAGATCGGCCGCGGCGCTCATCGCGTTGTGGAGTCCGGCGAGCGGCGACCCCGGATACCCGGTGACGAACGCCGCGGTGCGATGGCCCGCGCGGCGATCGGCCTGCAGCTGTTCGACGGGAATGCGGGCGAGCGCCTGGGTGCCGGTGAGGAACACCCGCCCGCGTTCGGCGCGGTACCGGTCGACGAGCGTGTACGGCGATTCAGTCATCGGAATGGTGGCTCCTCAGTCGAGGTACGCGTTGCCGGGTTCGCCCGCGCGGTCGTGGCCGAGTTCGAACCGCAACTCGTCGAGGCGACCTCCGAATGGGAACGGCGCGTCGTAGAGCGGACTCACCGGCGAAAGCGGGCCATACCCGACGGTCAGGCCCGATGGCGACAGGTGCATGCCGAGCGTTCGTGCCATGTCGACCGAGCCGCTCGATGCGCCGTCGATCAGCACTGTTCCGACACCTCGCACTTTGCCTGTCTTCGCGAAGTGGAACGTGAGCGTGGCAGGCCCGGCCGGGACGCGATGGGTTGATCGTGCGACGTAATGGGTTCCGGCCGTGTTGTAGTCGTGCACGAGATAACCGTCGCGCACGAAGAACGAATAGCCGCAGAAGCGATCGCCGAGGCATACGAGGATGCCGTCGGCCTCACCTGCCGCAATGTCGAGGCCACCACAATCCACGATGGCGGTAATGGCGTACGACACGTTCTTGATGTCGGGTGAGCCGTACGACGGAACGCGGATACCCCGGTAGTACACGAAGCGGTCGCGCTCGGTGATGGGTTTCGGTTTCGGCACGAGGAAGCGTTCCATGACGCGATCGTCGAGCGGCAACACGTTGTACCGGCGTGCCTCGGCCCACCATTGCTCGATGAGATGCTGCAAACGGTCAGGTTGTGCCGAAGCAAGGTCGCGGAGCTCGGCGAAGTCGCGCTCGGTGTCGTAGAGCTCCCACTGGTCGGACGCGAAGTCGTCGCCTTGCGCGTGGAATGCAACTGCCTTCCATCCGTCGTGCCAGATCGCGCGTCGGCCGAACATCTCGAAATACTGGGCGGCCTTCGGTGTCGGCGCGGTGGCTGCGCGCAACGCCGCCACCATGCTGGTGCCTTCGATGGGCATCTGATCGACACCGGCAACGGTGCGCGGCGCATCGACACCGATGAGCTCGAGCACCGTGGGCACGATGTCGCTCACGTGGTGGTACTGCGAACGAACCGCGCCGGCATGTGCGCCGAGGCCCGCCGGCCACGACACGATGAGCGGATCGCGAATACCGCCGGCATGCGTGGTGCCCTTGTACCGCTTGAGCGGCGTGTTCGAGGCCATGGCCCACCCCGTCGCGTACATGGGGCTCGTGGTGGGGCCGCCGATCTCGTCGAGACGCGTTGCCAGCTCCTCGGCCGACGGTGACGCGATACCGTTCGTGTACGCCATGTAGTTCAGCGATCCGTGGGCCCCGCCCTCGCCCGACGCCCCGTTGTCGGAGAGCAACACGACGATCGTGTTGTCCGCCGCACCGGTGCGCTCGAGGGTGTCGAGCAGCCGACCGAGTTGCTTGTCGGCATGATCGAGAAAGCCCGCGTACGCCTCCATGAGACGAGCCGCGACCTGCTGCTCGGCGTCGTTCAGCTCGTGCCAACCGCGCACGTCGGCATTGCGCGGCGCGAGCTCGGTTCCGGCAGGCACGACGCCCAGCTCGAGCTGACGCGCGAGACGCTCGACACGCAACGTGTCCCAGCCTGCGTCGTAGCGGCCGCGGTACTTGGTGAGGAAATCCGGCGGGGCGTGCAGCGGGTAGTGACCTGCCCCGAAGCAGAAGTAGAGGAAGAACGGCTTTTCCGGGTACACGGAGCGGTGGTCTCGTACCGCGTCGATCGCGCGATCGGCGAGGTCGGCGCTCAGGTGGTATCCCGGCGTCCGCGGTGGGTCGATCGCGTGGTTGTCCTTCACCAGGTCGGGCGACCAGTGATCGGTGCCACCGTCGAGAAACCCGTAGTACCTATCGAAGCCGCGCTGCAACGGCCAGTGATCATACGGTCCGGTAGCCGTCATCTCGTCGGTCGGGACGAGGTGCCACTTGCCGATCGCGTACGTGTTGTAGCCGTTCGGACGGAGCATCTCCGCGAGCGTCGCGGCGCGTCTGGTGATGCGCCCCCGAAACCCGGGAAACCCGGTGTCCCAGTTCGCCACGATGCCCATGCCGACGCTGTGATGGTTGCGTCCGGTGAGTAACGCGGCCCGCGTGGGCGAGCACAGCGCGGTCGTGTGGAAGTTATTGAACCGAATGCCGGTCGCTGCGAGACGGTCCATGTTCGTCGTATCGATCTCGCTGCCGTAACAGCCGAGGTCGGAGAACCCGACATCGTCGAGCACCACGAACACGATGTTGGGTGCGCCGGCCGGAGCAGTCGGGCGTGGTGGCCAATACGCCACGGAGTCGGCGACGGTGTCGCCCACGATGCCTTCGAACGAGTCTTCGCCGGTGATCATGGTGCTCACCCTACTCAGCGGTCCGCGAGCGGCGAGTGGCTCGCCGACAGCCCTCAGCGCTCGTCGGGTATGCCGGCGATGCCAGCCTGGAACGCGACCGGGTCGATGCCGCGATCACGGAGGCGTCGCGCGATCGGCATGGGCAGCATGATCGCTCCCGATTCGCGAATGGCCTGTACGTGCTCGCCGTCGTCGGACCACACGTGGCAGGTGTTGCGGTTTCCTTCGACGCGTTTGGCGCGCATCTCGGGCGATGAAAGGTTCTTCCCGAACGTGGCCGGTTCGCCCGGCGCGCGCTCGGTGATGCGCTGCCCGAGGTAGGCCTGCATGACCACTGGTGCCATGGCCTGTAGCAGCGCAGTGGTGTGCGAGCAGCCGCGTGGTCCGCCGAACAACTCGCGGATGCGGTGCGTGAAGCCGCGCGCGATCGAGAGCCCGACGAGCTTTGCGTAGTGATCGGCGATGTGTGGGCATGCCGGGTGCGGATGCTGTTCGAACACGACGCCGGCCTCGACGATCTCGAGTGCGGTCAGGTCGACGACGAGGTCGACGACCATGTGGTGCATCGTGAGCGGCTCGGTGTCGGCGTCGTCGTAGAAACCGGCCGGCAGCACATCGTGGACTGCGCCGCGCACGAGCATGTGCTGTTCGTCGCGGCGGTACGCGCGCACGTCGTAGTCGCGCGAGTGCATTCGTGGAAGATCGGGCTCGGCGAAAAGGTCGGTGGTCACAGCCCGCCCACCTCGCGCAAGGCGCCGCGGGCGTCGAGATCGCTGATGGCGGCCTCGGCGCGCGCAAGGAACGCATCGGAGAAGATGCGGCGGCGTTCGGACATGTTCGCCGGGAACGTGACCACCTGGCAGCTGGCCGGTACGCAGTACGCGGCGTGCACCCGGTGCGCCATCCATGCTTCGTCGAACGTGATCTCGCTCGCGCCGAACGCCTCGCGGGCGTCGAGGTAGTGGCGCAACAGGTCACGTTCGCTGCGGCGCCGGTCGTCGATGTTCATGGCCATGTTCATGAGGTAGCTCACTTCGCGCATCGGGGTGTTCACGTTGATGATGCCCCAGTCGAGAAAACCGATCACACCGTGGTCGAAGAAGAGGTTCCCGACGTGCGTGTCGCCGTGGATGATCGTCTTCGGTCCGGCGGTGAACAGCGCGTGCAGCGCCTTGCCCTGATTGATGTAGATCTCGGCGATCGCCGCGAACTCGTCGCTTAACCGGTCGCGATGGTTGTCGAGCCCGTACTGCAGCATCACCGACCCGTACGTGCTGGCGAATGCCGGCTCGGGCACCCAGGGTGCCTCCGCGGCGCGTTTGGCCGGGTCTTCATACCGCGCGTGGATCTCGGCCAGCCCGACGAGCGCGCCCGCGGCGCCGTCGGCGTCGACACCCCATGTGCCGTCGCTCACGCCGCATCCGGACGCGTCGAGGTCTTCCATGAGCAGCACGAACGAGTCGTCGCGCTCGTCGTGCATGGCCACGTGCACCTCGGGCACGCGCAGCTTCAACAGCGGCGCGAGGTCACGGTAGAACCGCACCTCGCGCGGGCCCATGCGCGTGGTCGTGATGGCGGCGCGGCGCTCGTCGACCGGCAGGAGCTTGCAGAACAGGGTCGGTGGCGCGCCGGCCGGTTCGTCGTAGGTGACCGCGAGCCGCGCATGGGCATTGGTGACCTCGGCCCGGAAGACCACGTCGACCGCGGCGGCGCGGGCGCCGGGGTGGTACTCCTGCAGCGCGGCCGTGAGCCACTCGGGCGTGATGTCGTCGGCGTACACGGGCATCTGCATTTCAATATCTTAGGGCACATGATCAACGCCACTTTGGTGCGCAGCCGCGCGCTCCTCGTCGCAGTCCTCATACTCGCCACGGCCACCGCGGGGTGCTCGTCGGACGACTCGTCGACGAAACCGGGGGCGAGCGCGTCCTCGAGCACCAGCGCGGCCGCTGCGGTCACGACCACTGCACCGGCCGCGACCACCACGGCGCCCACGACCACGACGGCGCCGTTCACGAGCCCGGTTGCCCGAGCGACCGTCAGCGGACCGGTCACGGGCGGCAAGGGGAACGTGGTGCTCGCACCGTCACCGCCGTTGCCCGGGCAGGCACCGACCGTCCTCGATCTGACCACGGTGGGTTACACCGAGGCCGAGTACTTCCTGTCGGGCACCGCGACGGCCTACACGAGCGACACGCCGCTGACCTCGGATGGTGCATGGAAGGTGCGCGAGGCAGGCACCGCGCCGTACACCACGCGCGTCGTGGTCCGTCGACCCAAAGATGCGGCGA
>JANMVY010000713.1:0-14237 GCA_031393535.1 Actinomycetes bacterium
TCGTCGGGATCGAACGTACGTGGCGTGAACTGATCGGTGTCGGGCAGTTCCACAGGTAGCGCCGACTCGGGCAATGCGTATGCGACGCCGTTCTCGTCGTAGACGATGGGGAACGGCTCACCCCAATACCGCTGGCGCGAAAACAGCCAGTCGCGGAGCTTGTAGTTGATGGTGCCGTTGCCGTGACCGTTCGCTTCGAGCCATTCGTTGATGCGCTGGTTCGATTCGACGATGGTGTGGTTCCCGTCGAGCGAGAACGTTGCATTCGCACTGTTCACGTACTCGCCGTCGCTCACGTACGCGCCGGGCCATGCCGCGGTGTCGAGCGTGGGAGCGATGTCGTGTTCGGCGAACCATGTATCGGCCGGCCGTTGGATCGCAGGGATCGGCAGGCCGAACGTACGCGCGAACGCGAAGTCGCGTTCGTCGCCGCACGGTACGGCCATGATCGCCCCGGTGCCGTACCCCATGAGCACGTAGTCCGCGATGAAGACCGGGATCGCGACACCGTTCACCGGGTTCGTCGCGAACGCACCCGTGAACACGCCGGTCTTTTCGCGCTCGTCGGCTTGTCGCGTGATGTCGGATTTCGCGTTCGTCGCACTGCGGTACGCGGCGATCGCCTGCGCAGGGGTGGTCGCTCCGCCGGTCCATCGTGGGTCGGTGCCGGCCGGCCACTCGGACGCGAGCAGCGCGTCGATGAGGGGATGCTCGGGGGCGAGCACCATGAACGACGCGCCGAACAAGGTGTCGGGTCGCGTGGTGAACACCTCGATGGCGCCGGTGTTGCTCGCGAACCGAACCCGAGCGCCTTCGCTGCGCCCGATCCAGTTGCGTTGCATCGTCTTGATGGCGTCGGTCCAATCGAGCAAGGCGAGATCGTCGATGAGTCGCTCTGCGTAGTCGGTTATGCGCATCATCCACTGACGCATGTTGCGTTTGAACACCGGAAAGTTGCCGCGGTCGCTGCGACCGTCGGCAGTGACCTCCTCGTTGGCCACGACCGTGCCGAGACCCGGGCACCAGTTGACCGGCGCGTCGGCCACGTACGCGAGCCGGCGCGCGTCGATCAACTCACGTTGTTCGGTCGTGGTGAGCGCGGGCCAGGCACGGCCATCGGGTGCGACTCGCACGCCGGTTTCGTACTCGTCGACCAGTTCCGCGATGGGGCGGGCTTGTTGTCGCTCGGAGTCGTACCACGAGTTGAAGACCTGCAAGAAGATCCACTGGGTCCACCGGTAGTAGTCAGGGTCGGTGGTCGAGACGCTGCGCCGCTTGTCGTGCGACAAGCCGAGTCGGCGCAACTGCCGGCGCATGTTCGCGACGTTCTCGTTCGTGTTGACAGCCGGGTGTTGACCCGTTTGCATCGCGTGCTGCTCGGCGGGCAAGCCGAACGCGTCGAAGCCCATCGAGTACAGAACGTTGTAGCCCTGCATGCGCTTGAAACGCGCGTACACATCGGTGCCGATGTAGCCGAGCGGATGACCGACGTGCAGCCCCGAGCCCGACGGGTACGGGAACATGTCGAGCACAAACAACTTCGGGCGATCGCGAAGGCGCGCGACATCGGCAAGCGGGCCGGCCGGGTTCGGCGACTCGAACGTGCCTTCGGCCTCCCAGCGGTCTTGCCAGCGCAGTTCGATCTCCTGCGCGCGCGTGGCGTTGTAGCGATAGCGAGGGGTGTCGTCGGCCATAGGGCGTCAACGCTACCGGCGGGCCTTCGCCGGGCCGTTGCTCTGCCCGGCGGTTGGTGGGCGGGCACCCGTACGATCACCGGCATGGATTCCTCGGGGTGGGACGCCCGGTACGCCGCCGGCCAGGTGTGGAGCAGCGAGCCGAATCGATTTTTCGCCGATGCCGTGGCGGCGCTCGGCGCGACGCCCGGGCGAGCGATCGATCTGGCGTGTGGCGAGGGTCGCAACGCGGTCTGGCTCGCCGAACAGGGTTGGTCTGTGACCGGCGTCGACTTTTCGGCAGTCGGTGTGGAACGCGGCCGCGCGGGCGCAGCCGAACGCGGCCTTGCCGTCGATTGGGTGGTGGCAGATCTGGTCACCTGGGACTTCGGCGTAGCGGCCTTCGATCTCGTGGCCCACGTCTACCTGCATTGGCCGACGGCCGAGCGCGAGCCGTTCCTACGCCGCTGCGCCGCGGCCGTCGTGCCCGGTGGTGTGCTGGTGGTGATCGGTCACGACCGTGACAACATCGAACACGGTCACGGTGGCCCGCAGGACTCCGATGTGCTCACGACACCCGAAGAGCAAGCCGGGCTTTTCGCGGCGGCCGGGCTCGACATCGTGCGCGCCGACCGTGTGTACCGATCGATCACCCTCGAACCGGGGCACGGGCCGTCGGCCGGCGACGACGCGGTCGTCGTCGACGCGATCGACCACGTGGTGATCGCGCGGCGCGCGCCCTGAATGTTCGCGTTGCTGCGTGCCAGTCACCTGCCGCCGGTTGTCGCCGTGACGGCGATCGCAACCGCGTTGGCGGTAGCCGCGGGGCGCGGCTTCGGGGCAGTCGCGGTTTTCGCGGCGGTTGGTGCCGGGCAGCTCGCCGTCGGGTGGAGCAACGACTACATCGACCGCGAGCGCGATCTCGTCGCAGGCCGTGGCGACAAGCCGATCGTGATGGGTCAGGTCGGGGCCGGGGTGGTGCGCCGTGCCGCAGTCGTAGCTGCACTTGCCTGTATGCCGCTGTCGTTGCTCTCGGGCTGGCGATCGGGTGTCCTTCATCTTTCGGCGGTCGCGGTCGCGTGGCTCTACAACATTCGTCTCAAGGCGACGATCGCGAGTGTGGTCCCGTATGTCGTCGCGTTCGGCAGCCTGCCCGCAGTGATCACGCTCGGGCTGGGCGGACATCCGTGGCCCCCGTGGTGGGCGAGCGTTGCCGCGGCGCTGCTCGGGTCGGGCGCGCATTTCATCAACACGCTCGCCGACATCGAAGACGACATCGGTGGGGGGGTGCGGGGATTGCCGCAACGCCTCGGCCACAACGCCTCGTTGCTCTTGGGCGTGCTGTTGATGACGGGCGCATCGGCAGTTCTCGCGTGGGCACCTCGTGGGCGACCTGGTCTCGTGACACAGGCCCTCGTAGGCGTGACCTGGTTGCTCGCAGGGGGCGTCTTCGTCGCGGGCCGCAGTGCGAATCCGCGCAACGCGTGGTCGCTGACCCTTGCCATAGCCGCAGTCGCGGTGACGCTGCTCTTGGCGAGCGGCCGCACCCTGGCGTGACTCGGCTTCGGTCGCTGTCGGGCCGACGATCAACGCGCAAACGTGACGCGTGGCGACGATCATTCGCCTTCGGACACGAAGGCGGCCTTCCCGCGGCGGACTACGAGGAACTGCACACCGTCGGCACCGGCGGTGAAGCTGTACGGCTCGTGCGCGTCGACGACGGTGAGGTCGAAGCGGCCCATGGTGTGGCCGTTGAAGCTGCACGTGCCTTCGAGCACCATGAACACTTCGGCGTGGTCGTGGCTGTGCGCAGGTGCGGCGAAACCGGCGGGCATTCGCACCGCCTGCGTGTAGAACCCGCTCTCGTCCTGGGCGAGGAACTTGCGACCCGGCCCGTCCGCGGGTGCCTCGGTGTCGAGGTCGAGCGCTGCCGGGTCGGTTGGCGGTACGTGCCATGTGATCTTGTCGAAATGGTGGATCGTTGTCATGGTTCCTCCCGATCGTGATCGGTCTCGAAGACGTCGAGCAGGCGTCGTAGCGCGGCGTCGATCGTGTGGATCTCGGTCGTGTCGAGGTTCGCGAGCAGTCGCCGGCGCACGACGGTGTATGCGTCGGACGCCTTGTGGCACACACGTCGGCCCTTCGCGGTCAGCCGTACGAGAACACCGCGCCGATCGAAGGGGTCGGGCGTGCGCGTGACGAACCCGAGTCGCTCGAGGCGGTCGATGGTTTTGGTCATACCGCCTGTGGTGCGAACGACGACGTCGGCGAGGCGGGTGGGTGATACTGCAGCGCGCGGGCCCGCGTGATCGAGCACGCGGAGCACGGCATAGTCGCCGAAGCTGATGCCGAGGGGCGCAAGCGATTCGTCCTGCAGTGCGTCGAGGAACAGGCTCGTGCGGGCCAGGTGCGTGAACAACGCCATCGGGCCGGTGCCCCACAACGCGGTGACATCGACGGATGCGGGTCTCGCGGTGACATCGACCGGTGCGGGTTTCGTCGGATGCGCTGCCATGCGGTGAAGGTAGCATGTTTGCGAGATCACTTCTGCGGAAGTAACATCTGCGGAAGGAAAAAGGAGCATGAAGTCTCATGACCACCGCCACCGACGAACTGCTGCGTCTCGAGCCACCCGATGTGCCGGCGCGCCTCTTCGACACGATTTATTCGTTGCGGGCCACGCGCATCTTTCATGACCGACCCGTGGCGCCCGAGGTGCTCGACCAGATCCTGCAGGCCGGCACGATGGCCTGCAGTTCGGGCAACACGCAACCGTGGGAGTACGTCGTCGTCACCGACGCCTCGCTCAGGGCGCGGATCAAGGTCGAGATGCAGATCGGGTTCGCGACCATCGACGCCGAACGGTCACAGCCTGCCGAGCAGTTGGTCGACGGCGTCGGCCGGCCGATCACCGGGCACGCCGCGATCGAGCACCTCGACAAGGTGCCCGCCATCGTGGTGGTCTGTTGGAACCCCGAGCGCGGCATCCGCCTCAAGGGCGAGTACAGCGAGAACCCCGACGGCTCGTTGACCCAGACCCGCGAGATCCCCGGCGGTCGCGGCGTCAGCCTTTTCCAGTCGACGCAGAACATGATGCTCGCCGCGCAGGCACTCGGCGTCTCGTCGCTCTTCACGACGTTCTTCTTCCTTCGTCAGGATGAGATAAAGGCGATTCTGGGCATCCCGTCGCGTATCTTCATGGAATGCGCAGTGTTCTTCGGCTACGCGGACGAGCAACTCGGGCGGCCGCGCCGCAAGCCAGTGCCTCGCGTGGCACACCTGAACGGGTGGGGCAATCGCTATCAACTGACGCCGCCACCGGTCGGCGATGTCCAGGCCGCGGAGTGACACGATGAGCACGCCGAGCGTGACCGCGTTGACGACGCAAATCGGGGCCGAGGTGTGCGGTGTCGACCTTCGCTCGGCCCTTGATGACGAACAACTCGACGCGATCCGCGCGGCGCTGTTGGCACATCAGGTGCTGGTCTTCCGCGATCAGTTCCTCGATCAGGCGCAACACATTGCGTTCGCTCGCCAGTTCGGCGAGGTGCATCTGCCACCAGTACCCACCAGGCATGGCGGTCCACCCGAGATCAACGTGCTCGATCAGGTGCAACCGCGCGGCGACGGCGCCGATCGGTGGCACAGCGACAACTCGTACGTCGCCGAGCCGCCGATGGGGTCGGTGCTCAAGGCGGTGCGCATCCCGAGCGCCGGCGGCGACACCTGTTTCGCCAACATGTACGCGGCCTACGACAATCTGAGCGAGCCCATGAAGCGGTACGTCGAGGGCCTCGTCGCCGTACACGACGTGACCCGCAGCCTCGAGCTCGCGGTACGCGGCGCGAACAGCGATTTCGACATCGACGAGATGCGCCGCCGCCTCCCCCCGGTCGAGCACCCGGTAGTGCGGACACACCCCGACACCGGCCGACCGCTGCTGTACGTCAACGCCGCATCCACCGCATATCTGCAAGGCGTGTCGCACAAGGAGAGCGAGTCCATGCTCGAGCAGCTCTACGCGCAGGCCCACTCTCCCGAGTTGCAATGCCGGGTTCGTTGGCACGAGGGCGACATCGTGTTCTTCGACAACCGATGCACGCAGCACTATGCCGTGCCCGACTACGCGGAACGCCGCGTCATGCACCGCGTGACGATCAAAGGATCACGCCCCTTCTTCTCCCCGAAGTGCGACGACGCAGGCTCGGGCCAGATGCCTTCCGACGCCGTTCTCGCGAGTTGACGCCAGCCTTTTCCAGGTCGACTGGTTCTGGCAACCTTTTCCAGGTCGACTGGTTCTGGCAACGCCCCAGGACTTCAGTGACGACGGAACCCTGAACCGGCGCGTGTCGAGGTCCTCACCGCCGAGGACGCGAGCGGCCAACGCCTACGCGGACCACGGCTCGATGCGCACAGCACATTGCTTGTAGTTGGGCTCACGGCTGATCGGATCGAAATCGTCGTCGGTGAGCCGGTTCGCGCACTGCTCATCCCAATGGAATGGAATGAAGACTTCGCCGTGGCGCACGATGGTGGTGACACGCACACGGATGCGATCGATCGTGCCGCGCTGCGAGCTGACGCGTGCCCAGTCGCCGCTACGGAGGTGCAAGCGGGTTGCATCTTCGGGATGCATCTCCACCCATGCTTCTGGCGCGAGGCCTTCGAGCACCGCGATACGACCGGTCTTCGTCCGCGTGTGCCAGTGCTCGACCGTGCGCCCGGTGTTGAGGAGAAAGGGGTAGTCGGGCCGCGGCGCGTCTCGTAACGGCGTCGGTTCGACGACACGCAGCGCGGTTCGCCCGCCGGGCCGGTTCACGCGCTGGTCGGTGTAGAGCCGTTTTGTTCCGGCGAGCGGCACATCGGGGCCCTCGGGGCACGGCCATTGCACGCCGCCGACCGCGTCGATTCGGTCCCATGTGATGCCGCTGTAGTCGCACGGTCGGCCCATCGACACGCGTCGCCATTCTTCGTAGGCGTCGAATGGGCTCGACCAACCGGGGAACAGCTCGGCGGCACAGCCCCAACGGCGCGCGATGTCGAGGAAAATGTCGAAATCGGTTCGCGCTCTCCCCGGCGGTTCGACCGCGGCGCGTACGCGCGATACCCGTCGCTCGCTGTTGGTGAACGTGCCGTCCTTCTCGCCCCAGATCGCGGCGGGCAACACCACGTTGGCCAGCTCAGTTGTCGGAGTCTCGAACCCGTCCTGCACCACGAGCAGGTCGAGCGAACGCAGCGCGGTCTCGATAATGTCACGATGCGGGTACGACACCACCGGGTTCGTCGCAATGATCCACAAACCCCTGATTCGCCCCGACACGATGGCGTTGATGATGTCGGGATACGCACGACCGCGCTCGGTCGGCAAGCGCGCTTCGTCGATGTTCCACAACGCGGCGAGTTCGGCGCGAGCGAGCGGATCGTCATAGGCGCGATAGCCCGGCATCGATGCGGTGAAGCCGGTTTCACGTGTGCCCATCGCATTGCACTGCCCGGTGATCGAGAACGGCGATGCGCCGAGTCGGCCGATGTTGCCGGTCAGTACCGCAAGGCTGTTGAGAAGCGTGACGGTCTCGGTGCCCTGCGCGGAATGGTTGACGCCCATGCTCCATGCGAGCACGCATCGTTCGGCGCGTCCGATGATGCGTGCCAGCTCGCGCACGACGTCGACCTCGACGCCACTCTCGATGGCGGCGCGCTCGGCATCCCAGCCCGCAAGGTGCGCGAGCAAGTCGTCGAGGCCGTCGACCCGGTCACGAATGTCGTCGAGGTCGATCAGATGCTCGGCCGCGAGCGTTGCGAGAATGCCATTGAGCAACGCGACATCGCCGCGAGGTTTCACTGCCACGTGCAGGTCGGCCAGCATCGCAGTTTTGGTCACGCGCGGGTCGACGACCACGATGGTCTGCCCGCCGCCCATGATGCGGGGGGCGAGGAGGGGGTGGTTGTCGGCAATGTTCGCGCCCCACAACACGACCACGTCCGCCAGTTCGAAATCCTCATAGCACCCAGGTGGCCCGTCGGTACCAAACGACAGCTTGTAGCCCGACACCGCGCTGGCCATGCACAACGTGGTGTTGCCGTCATAGTTGCGCACTCCCATACCAAGCCGGGCGAGCTTGCCGAGCGCGTAAAACTCCTCGGTCACCAGTTGGCCCGTGGAAAGAATCGCCACCGAATCGGGTCCGTGCGTGTCGATCACGCCACGCAAGCCGCTTACCACTCGGTCGAGAGCGTCGTTCCAATTCGCGGCTTGACCATCGACGGTGGGCATGGTGAGGCGGCCGTCGGCGGCGATCATCTGATGCTCGCACAGCCCCTTTGGGCACAGCCGTCCTCGGTTCACCGGATGGTCAGGATCGCCCTGCACCGCCACGGCCCGGCCGGCGCGCACGCCGAGCAACATCCCGCAGCCAACCGAGCAGTATCCGCACGTGGTGCGCACCCACTGATCGACTGCGCGACTTTCGCTCACGGGTCCACGGATCGGATCATCGACGTAGCGATAACGGTCGCCGCCGTGATCGACGCCGAGTACTCGCCGTACGAGGGCCTTCATCGATGACTCCCTGCGGCACCGCGCCAGAACGCACCGGGCATGTTGAGCGGCACGACGGCCACGTAGAACAACCAGCGGCCGACAAACTCGCTCGCGGCGCCAAGCACGAACACGATTGCGAGCGGCCATCCGAGAAGTGCGCCGAGTGCGCCGACGATCGCCGTCGCGAAGCGAGCCAGGGTCCACGGACGGAACCACCGCGTTTCGAGCCGAACCGCACCGCGGAATGGTGGACTCGGGTTTCGAAGAAGCCTCGCCCAGTTGGCAATCGTGGCGAGCACGGCCAGCGCAAGGCCCGCTGCAGCGTAGGTGCGCTGCCCGGTGGCGGTCGCACCAAGCGCCATGGTGGTCGCGGTGAATCGTACGACGGTGAGCGGTGTGTGCCATGCCGGCCTGCCCGGCACCATGTACAGGCGCGCCGACGCATACACTCCGGCCGCACCGGCTGCCGCCGCGTACGGCCGCACCCCGGGGGCGGCCACGGTGATCGGTGCGAGCGTTCCGTAGAGTGACAGCAACGCCACCTCGCGACTGAGCCACGAGCGGCGCAGATTGCGAAACGCCTTGTAGGCCACTGCGGGCCGCCCGAGGTGGAACAACGCGCCGAGCAGCGCGATCGAGGCGACGGTCGCGGTCGCGCCGCGCTGGGCGAACGAGTCGGCCGTGAATGTCATACCCACGGCGAGTTGGCTGAGCAACGTCAACCACACGAGCGACCAATGCGGGTGTTCGGGGCGAAGGTTCCAGTCGCTCGCCGCGTACGCGTCGATGGGAAGGTCCTCGGGCAGGTCGAACCGGGTGGTCGAAAGAGTGAGATCCGCGCTCGGCAGCGCGGGCGCATCACCGGCGGCGTGGTCGAGTCTCCACGCCTCGACGTTGACCTTTTCGATGGTGATCGCGTGCGTCGGACACGCATCGACACAGGCCGGCGTCCGGCCGGCCTCGAGGCGTGGCTGACACATGTCGCATTTGGTCACGATGCGCCGGTCGGGTTGGAACACCGGCACGGAATACGGACAGTTCCATGTGCAGTACTGACAGCCGATGCAGTCGTCGGCATTGTGCGCGACCACGCCATTCGTGAGCTTCACGTAGGCGTTCGTGGGGCAACCTTCGAGACACGCCGGTTCGATGCACTGGTTGCACGACATCGACAAGTGGAACCGACGAGTGGTCGGGTGATCGCCACCTTCGATCTCGCCCACGCGGCGCCACACGGTTCCCGCGGGAAGCCCGTTCTGCTCGGCGCACGCGACCTCGCACGAATGACAGCCGATGCAGGAGTTCATGTTGAAACCGAACCGGTACTGCTCTCCCGCGTCGAGCGCGAGCAACTCCGGGGTGTTCGTCTTCTTCGCTTCCATCGGTGGCTTGGTGGTGATCTGTACGAGCGTCATGGCGAACCCACCAACCTGACCTCGATGGTGTCGGCGGTGACTCGCACTTCATGGACGCGTACCAGCATCGTCGGGTCGTCGATGCACACGCCGGTGGCGAGCGCGAAACGCTGTTTGTACATCGGCGACGCCACGGTCGCCGCACCGTTGACGTCGCCGATGAGCCCTCGGCTGAGCACACCGGCCCCCGAAAATGGATCGGTGTTGTCGATCGCGTGGATGCTGCCGTCGGCCAATGAAAACAATGCGATCGGCACGCCGTGTACCAGCGCGGCGACGCCGCGATTCGCGGTGAGCCGCCGCCGATTACACACCGCGATGAAGTCGACGAGGGTTGATGTGTTCATCGCACTGCCTCCGCGGGGACGCGTTGTCCGCGGACGCGGACGTGGGTGATCGACTGGTCTTCCTGGTCGGTGTTCACGAACGACACGAAGCGCAGCAACCGTTCGGGGTCGTCGAGGGTCTCGGTCCACTCACATCGATAGCGTTCGACGTGACGGTCCATGTCGGCTTCGAACTCAGCGCCGAGACCGAGCTCGTCGTCGATCACCACACGCCGCACGAAATCGATGCCGCCCGGAAGCTTGCGTTGCCATGTCGCGGTGCGCTCGAGACGCTCAGCCGTGCGTACGTACCAGAGCAGATAGCGGTCGATTGCCCGGATGAGCGATTCGCGGTCGAGGTCCTCGGCCAGCAGTTCGGCGTGCGCGGGGCGCATGCCGCCGTTGCCGCCGACGTACAGGTTCCAGCCACGTTCGGTCGCGATGACGCCCACATCTTTGCCTTGTGCTTCCGCGCATTCGCGCGCGCAACCCGACACGGCCATCTTGATCTTGTGTGGGGCCCGAAGGCCGCGGTAGCGCAGCTCGAGGTCGATCGCGAGTTGCACGGAGTCCTGCACGCCGTAGCGACACCACGTCGAACCGACGCACGACTTCACCGTGCGCAACGCCTTGCCGTACGCGTGTCCCGATTCCATTCCGGCGGCGACGAGCCGCGTCCAGATCGCGGGGAGTTGCTCGACACGGGCGCCGAACAAGTCGATGCGCTGGCCGCCGGTGATCTTCGTGTAGAGGTCGAAGTCGCGGGCCACCTCGCCGATGGTGATCAGCTGCGCGGGGGTGATCTCGCCACCAGGCACGCGGGGCACCACCGAGTACGTGCCGTCGCGCTGCATGTTCGCGAGGAAGTGGTCGTTGGTGTCCTGCAGACTCGCCTGCTCACCGTCGAGAATGTGACCCGAGGAGAGCGATGCGAACATCGATGCCACGGTCGGCTTGCATATCTCACAACCTTGACCGGTTCCGTGGCGGGCAACGAGGTCGGCGAAGCTGCGGATGCCGCTGGCGCGCACAAGCTCGAACAGCTCGGGGCGGGTCATCGAGAAGTGCGGGCACAGCCGCTTGACGATTGACCGGCCGGCGTTGCACAACTCGCGGTCGAGGATCTCCTGCAGCACGACCACACACGAGCCGCAACCCGTACCGGCTTTCGTGCATCTCTTGACCGACGCGACATCCTCGAAGCCCTCGGCCACCGCGGCGCGCACCGAGCCGTAGGTGACATTGCGGCACGAACACACGAGCGAACCATCAGCCGGGGGAGCACCTGCAACGTCCACGGTCGGTCGCAGCAGCGAGAGTGCATCGACGCCACATTCGCCGGCGCGGAAGCGCTGTAGGAGGGCGCCGAATGGAGTGACGTCGCCCACCAACACCGCGCCGAGCACGCGGGTGTCGTCGTCGACGATCACCTTTTGCCACAACCCCCGGGGCGCGTCGGCCAACACGATTTCGCGGCCCGCGGCGTGCGGATCGCCGACGCTCGCCACGTCGACTCCGAGCAGCTTCAACTTCGTGCTCATGTCGGCACCGACGAAACTGACATCGTGTCCCGCGAGCCGATCGACCACGATCTCCGCCATTGCCTGACCCGGAGCGACGAGGCCGTAGACACGCCCGCGATGCGCGGCGACCTCGCCGATGGCATAGACATCGTCGGCCGACGTACAACACGTGTCGTCCACGACGACCCCGCCGCGTTCGCCCATCACGAGGCCCGCCTCGCGGCCCAGCTGATCGCGTGGGCGGATACCGGCGGCGAACACCACGATGTCGGCATCGAGCGTGGAACCATCGCCGAACGCCAGACCCGTGCAGTTACCCGCGGCATCGACGCGTACTTCGGTGGCGCCCGCGCCGAGGCGCACACGCAAGCCGAGCGACTCGACATGGCGGCGGAGCGCGTTCGCGCCGCCCTCGTCGAGCTGCGCGGCCATGAGACGGGGCGCGAACTCGACGACTGTGACTTCGAGGCCGAGAAGCCGCAGCGCGTTGGCGGCTTCGAGCCCGAGGAGCCCGCCACCGACGACGACACCGCTGACGCATGATGTCGCGTGGGCACGGATGGCTTCGACGTCGTCGATGGTGCGGTACACGAAGACACCCGGCGCGTCGGTGCCCGGGATCGGTGGCACGAACGCCGACGAGCCCGTCGCGAGCACGCACGATTGGAACGTGATCACGCGGCCCGACGCA
Organism: Actinomycetes bacterium; assembly: GCA_031393535.1. Lineage (GTDB taxonomy): Bacteria > Actinomycetota > Acidimicrobiia > Acidimicrobiales > WLNW01 > WLNW01. Next base: position 12,170 of record JANMVY010000713.1, read on the forward strand.
GTGATCGCCCGCTTCGCCGTGGGATCGAGCTCGAGCACCTGGTCGCCGACGACGAGCTCCACGCCCTCGCTGGAGTACAGGCCGCGCGCACCGAGCTCGAGGTCGGTGCTCGTCGCGGTGGCGAAGAGCGACGACAAATGCACTCGGTCGTAGGCTCGACGACATTCGTCGCCGACGGCCACGATTTGATGAGTCGACGTGAGCCGGCGCTCGACGGCCGATTCCACGAAATGGTGACCGACCATCCCGTTGCCGATGACGAGCACGACCGGTCGCGACGGTGTGGTCGGTGTGGTCGGAGTGGTCGGTGTGGTCGGTGTGGTCGGTGTGGTCGGAGTGGTCGAGGCCATGACGTGCGCCTCAGACCCCGGCCAGCCGGCCGGGTCGGTTCCGTCGATACACGAGCCAGGTGACAGAGGCGCACAGCACGTACAGGCCGATGAAGACCGCGTATGCGGCGTCGCCCGTCTTGGCCGTGAGGAACGCCTCGCGAAACGACAAATTCACGAGCACGCCGCCGAAGGCGCCGACGGCACCGGCAAGGCCGATGAGCGCACGTGACATGCGCTTGGCGCGGCGGGTTGCCTCGTCGGCCGGAACACCCCGTGCGACGGCCAGTTGCGCATGCGAGGTGAACATCGCGGGGATCATCTTGTAGGTCGAGCCGTTGCCGAGACCGCTGAGGACGAACAGCAAGGTGAATCCCACGATGAACAACGGCAACGAATCGAGTTGCGACGCGGTGATCACCACGGTGGCCGCGCAGGCCATGGCGACGAAGGTCCAGAAGGTGACGAATGAACCGACGATCGCGTCAGCCAAACGCCCACCGACGGGGCGGATGAGCGAGCCGATGAGCGGGCCGAGGAATGTCACGCTTGCGGCTTTCACCGGCGTGTCGAACGTGCTGGCGAACTGCACCTGGAGGACTTGGCCGAACGCGAAGCTAAAGCCGATGAACGACCCGAACGTCCCGACGTACAGCAGCATGATGATCCAGCTGTGCCGTTCGTGTAGTACCTCGCGCATCGCACCCTTGTCGTTGGTGACGTTGCGAAGATTGTCCATCGAGCGCGCCGCGCCGATTGTGGCCAGCAGGATGAGCGGAACGTAGATCGCGAGGATCACACGTGGATGACTTGCGCCGAACACAGCCAGCACCGCGAGGCCCACGAGTTGCACGGCGGCCACACCGATGTTGCCGCCGCCCGCATTGAGACCGAGCGCCCAGCCCTTCAACCGTTGCGGGTAGAACGCGTCGATGTTGGCCATCGATGACGAGAAGTTCCCGCCGCCAACACCCGCCACCGCAGCGACGGCCAACAACGTGTTGAACGACACACCGGGCTTCAGTACGAGCGCGGTGAGCGCACACGGTACGACGAGGATCGCCGTACTGAAGATGGTCCAGTTGCGCCCGCCGAACCGTGCGACGGCGAACGTGTACGGGATTCGCAGCACGGAGCCGACTGCCACGGGCATGGTCGTGAGCAGGAACTTGTGCGCTGGATCGAAGCCGTAGTTCTTGCCGAGGAACAAGATGATGACCGACCACATGCTCCAGATGGAGAAGCCGATGTGTTCGGTGAGCACGGAGAAAACGAGATTGCGACGCGCTATGCGCTCGCCGCCGTCGGTCCAGAACTGTACGTCCTCGGGTCGCCAGTCGTCGATCCAGCGGTCGCCCTGGCCGCCAATGAGCACGGACGCGGGTCGGGCGATCGACGCGGCGCCGACCCTGGCGTCGGCGATGGTGTCGGTGATGGTGTCGATGGTGATTGCCGGTGGATTGGGCATCGGTTGAATCTCCTCGCCGCAGGAACGAGGCCACCGTAGGAACCGCACGTCAGCACACGGTTTCGCGGCGATGACCACCACGAGTCCATCTGCTCACCACCCGGGCCGGGGGCTGTGCGGTGACGTTCACGCGCCCGTAACCCTGCGGGAACCTTCGGGTGGATCGCACGTTGCCGGTGGTGGGCGCCGCAGGCGGCCCGGTCGACTCATCGCCATCGGCGGAACGCGAGCCCCCTGGTGCGTCAGCTCGTGGCCATCGACTCTGATCCGG
>JANMVY010000770.1:0-3417 GCA_031393535.1 Actinomycetes bacterium
GGTTCGGTGACTCGGCGCTGCTCGACCGCTGGTTACGCCTCAGCGCCATCTGACCGCGACGGCTCATGCGGCGATCACCGCGGTGCCCTCAAGGGCATGCCACAACGCCGTACGCACCTCGTCGGCCGCCGAGCCACAGAGCCGATTGGCAACGACCACACCCTCGACCATGTCGGCCAACACCGCGACCCATGGGCGCTGGCGAAGCCGCACGGCAACAGTTGCCTCGCCCGCACGGCGCCGCAACGATCGCTGCGCCCCGTCGATGCCAGGCGGGCTACGAAACCCCGGCGCCTCGAGGCCGCAGGCGCGCGTGACCTCGGCAATGGTTCGTGCTGCGTGGGCGAATCGGAGTGACGTGGCTTCCATCCCTCCGATCTTCCCCACCCCCTGTGACACTGGCACCGGGGCCGAGCGCGGGCATGGCCCGGCGCGCTAGAACGGGTCGGTGGCTGCAATGAACCCCGCACAACAGGAGATCATCGATCGTCTCCGCGGCCCACGGGACCACCGCCCCGCGTACGACGCCGAGCTGCGCCATCAACTGCACGCCGTGCTCGAGCACGGAACGGCCGATGCCGTGGCCGAGCTCGGGCCGAAGCAGACGATCTTCGTGAGCAAGTCGCGCCTCGCCGGTGTGCACGGCTGCGAGGAGCGGTACATCCACGATGACTTCGCCTGGTCGATCCCTGCGGCCCGTGGCCGAGTCGCGCACAAGGCCATCGAGCTGTCGGTGCACTGGCGCGAGGTACCGGTGCCGTTGCACCTCGTCGACGAAGCACTCGCGCGGCTCGAGGATGGCGACGACACCTTCGCGACCTGGTTGCAAGGTCTGCGCGAGGTTGAACGCGCGGAACTCCGCGCCGAAGCGGGCGAACGGGTCACGCAGTTCCTCGAATGCTGGCCTCCGCTCGCCCGCACCTGGCGGCCGGGTACCGAGGTGAGCATCCGCCACGACCTCCACGGTGGCAAGGTCACGCTCGCGGGAAAGGTCGACCTCACCCTCGGTGCCCCTGACGGCCTCGTCGCGGGCAAGGTGCTGATCGATCTCAAGACCGGCAACGTGCGCCCTGTGCATTTCGACGACCTGCGCTTCTATGCGCTCGTCGAGACGATGCGGCTCGGTACCCCACCACTTCGCCTCGCGAGCTACTACCTCGATCAGGCGGCGTTGCACCCCGAGGACGTGACCGAGGCCGTGTTGCAATCCGCAGCCGCCCGCGTCATCGACGGCGTGGTCAAGATGATCGAGCTCGAGACAAAGCAACGGGCGCCGCGCCGCGCACCAAGTGGGCTCTGTCGTTGGTGCCCCGTGCTCGCCTCGTGTGACGATGGCAACACATGGCTCACGAATCGCGACGACGAACGCGGCGGGGACGACAGCGCCAACTGGTGAGTGCGAGACTGCCTGCATGGCTCATGTGCTCTGCGATGTCGATGACCGCGTCGCCACCATCACCCTGAACGATCCGCCGCGACGCAACACAATCAGCCTCGCGATGAACGACGAACTGGTGGCGTGCATCGACGACCTCGAGTCGCGCGACGATGTGGGTGCCATCGTGCTCACCGGCGCCCCGCCCGCGTTCTGCGCCGGCGCCGATCTCGACGACCTCCGCGCGTGCTCCGACGCCGACACCCTCGGCAACATCTACGCCGGCTTTCTTCGCATCGCGAACACCACCCTGCCCACTGTGGCCGCGGTCAACGGCGCCGCGGTGGGCGCGGGCATGAACATGGCGCTCGCGTGTGACGTCATCCTCACCGGCCGCAAGGCCAAGTTCGATACACGTTTCCTCCAGATCGGCATCCACCCCGGTGGTGGGCACACGTGGCGCCTGCGCCGCATCACCGATCACCAGACCGTGATGGCCATGGTGCTCTTCGGCGAGCAGCTCGACGGATCGGCCGCCGAACGCGTCGGGCTGGCCTGGCGGTGCGTCGACGATGACCAACTCCTCGTCGAGGCAACGCTGCTCGCGTCCCGCGCCGCGCACACACCCCGCGAGCTGGTGCGCCGCACCAAGGCCACCATCATGTCGCTTGCGTACATCGATTCGTCCGAAGCGTCGGTCGCTCACGAGCTCGCCCCACAGGTGTGGTCGATGCAACAGCCGACATTTCAGGAGCTGCTCGGCAAGCTTCAGAGCCAGATGGGCAAGGGCTGAGCGCATGTCGGGCTCCGCGTTCTTCCTCGCAATGGCGACCCTCATCTTCGCGCTGTACATGCTGTGGCTGAGCAACCGCAGCGAGCGGGGCGCCATGGGCCGTAGCGGCCCAGGCATACGCACCGCTGAGACGACGAAATGCGAGCACACGTGGGCCGCTGCGCAGCAGGTCGCTGTGCCGATCTATCGCCTCATCGCGATGTACCTCAGCGCCACTGCTGCGGCCGTGCTCGCACTCGGGTTCGTCAATGGAACCATCGCCGTGGTGTTCGGGCTCGTCGTCGCGATCGGTGTACAGATCTTCTTCCTCGGCGTGGCCAGCGTGCGGGCACGCAAGGCCGCTCTGGCCATACGGTGCGAACATAACCTTCCACTGCCGACGCCCAGCACGACTCCACCGCATCGCCGCAAGAAAAAGCGGCGCTGACAGCGACACCCCAGGTTCAGAACCAAACTGCCGCGAGCTCGTCACCACGCATGAACCACTCTTCGGAGGTGATGGCGTAACGCACGTGGTCTTCCCAGACGCCGTTGATTTCGAGGTAGCGCTGGGCGATTCCCTCCTCGCGGATGTCGAGCTTGGCCACCACGCGGCGGCTCGCCGCGTTGCGAGGGATGATCGAAATCTGCAAGCGGTGCAACGCGAGCTGTTCGAACGCGAACTTGCAGACAATCGCCACGCCTTCGGGCGTATAGCTCATGCCCGCATGCTTCTCGTCGATCCAGTAGCCGATGTACGCGTTCTGGAATGGCCCGCGCTGGATGTTCGTGATGTTGATCTCGCCCGCGAACGATCCCTCGACGAACACACCGAAGCCATAGCCCGCGCCCATCTGCCGCTCGCGGTCGCGCGCATTGCAACGCACGGTGAACGCATGCGGATCCTCGATCACGTCGGGGGCACCCATCGGGCGCGATGGTTCCCATCTCCTGAGCCAGTCGGCATTGCGGCGACGCACTTCGCGCCATTGGGTGAAGTCGGCTGGGACGAGCGGGCGCAACAGGACGCGACGGCCGAAGAGCGCGCTCATGGCATCAGCGTTGCAGGATCTCGGCCAACGCACCCAAGAGCAAGGTGACGTTGCGCGGACGCGCCGTGTGGCCCATGCACCCGATACGCCACACCTTTCCGGCATAGGCACCCAACCCGCCGCCGACCTCGATGCCGTAGCGCTCGAGCAACGCACGACGAACACCCGCTTCGTCGATACCCGCAGGCAGGTCGGTGGGCACCACCACGGTCGTCAAC
>JANMVY010000805.1:0-2264 GCA_031393535.1 Actinomycetes bacterium
CACGAACACACCGTCGTGCTGGCGGGCGAAGATCCAGTTGTAGAGCGCGGTCTTCGCGCCGCCCACGTGGAAGTAGCCGGTGGGTGAGGGAGCGAAGCGGACACGGACAGGACGGTCGATCACGCGTGCGAGGCTACAAGCGACCGATCGTCACGCCCGCACGACGATGGCGCGACTCGATCGACTATCGGCCGAGGAGAGCGTGCCAGTCATCGGCCGATGCCGCGGCCTCGGGGGTGAGGCGCAACGTCGCCTCGGGAACAAGGTTTGCTATGCGGCGCACGGCGGAGTACCGGTGCGGGTTGGCCGCTTCGCCAAAAAGTGGCCGGCGGAACGCGATGAGGTCTTCGGGGGCGTTGTCATTCGAGAACCCGAACACCGCGAACGCCACGCGAAGATCGGCCATCATCGGCGCACGCCCGTACAGCGACGCCCGCCGCATCGCGACCCCAAGGCAGCCAGCTATGGCGTCGTCCTCGTGCTCACCCGCTGCGAGGTGCAGCGTGCCCCGCAGGCTGTTGGCGAGCTTCAGCGCGTAGCCCTGATCGGGACCCTGGTAGCCGAGGGACTCACCCTCGGGTTGACCACCCGAGACGACTTCACCGGGTCGCGTCGCGCGCCATGACCCGAGGCGTCGCGGCGGCGACTCGTACGACTTGGACGTGCCGGGGCGAACGGGCACGAAATCCGGTGCTGCCATGGTCCCATGGTACGGGCCTGTGGTGCGCGAGGAGACCTTCGGTGGCGTTCTACGCTGCACGTCGACCCCGACCCGGGAAGCAGGCATGTCCATGAAGCACTCGATGTTGCGGGCGGCGGCCTTCGTCGCCATCGGCACACTCGCCCTTGTGGCGTGCGGCGGCGACAACGGCTCGGCTACTGCGCCGAACATCACCACCGCCACCGCACCCTCTGCAGGTCCGACAATCGAGGTCACCTACAAGGCCGGCAAGGTCGTCGAGGGTGGCGGACGAAAGCAGGTCGCGAAGGGGCAGACCGTTACGTTGCGGGTCACGGCAGACATCGTCGACGAGGTTCACCTCCACGGCTACGACAAGTTGGTCGACACCATCGCCGACAAGGCGGTCGAGATCGTGTTCAAGGCCGATGCCTCGGGTGTGTTCGAGGTCGAGCTCGAAAAGAAGGGTCTCAAGCTCGTCGAGATCGCGGTCAGGTGACCCGACGTCGCGTCGCGGCGGCGCTTGCCGCGGCGAGCGTGTTGGTAATCGGGCTCGCATCGCCCGCGGCCGCCCATGGCGTGGGTGGGCGACGCGATCTGCCGCTGTCGTTGCCGCAATTCCTGTACGCGGCGTTCTTCGCGCTGGTCATCTCGTACCTCCTGTTGCACCTGTCGTGGGGGCGGCCGCGATTCGCGGCGGCCGCCACGGGGCACATGCTGGGTGGCATCGTCGCCTTCACGCTGGGCGGGCTCACGCTTCTCCTCAAGGGCTGATCGTGCAAGACTCGCCGGGCTGCGCCATCGCGGCGAGGCGAACGTACGACGCAGGTGGGCATTGGGCAGCAATGACGCAGTGATCCGTACCGAACGGCTGACCAAGATCTACGCAGGCGACGTGCGAGCCGTGGACGAGCTCGATCTCGCGGTCAGCCGTGGTGAGATCTTCGGCCTGCTCGGCCCCAACGGCGCGGGCAAGACCACCACCGCCGGAATGCTCACCACGCGCGTGGTGCCGACGAGCGGTCGTGCCTTCGTCGGGGGCATCGACGTGTGGAAGCAGCCCGCGCAAGCCAAACGCATGATCGGCGTCGTGCCGCAGACGAACACGCTCGACCGATCGCTGAACGTGTTCGAGAACCTGTACTTCCACGGCCGCTTCTTCGGCATGAACGCCCGGACCTCGCGCGCCGAGGCGTCACGAATACTCGAACAGTTCCGGCTGGCCGAGCGCTCGTCGATGCCGGTGCTGTCCTTGTCGGGCGGCATGTCACAGCGTCTGATGGTGGCGCGCGCCGTGATGCACCGACCGTCGATCCTGTTCCTCGACGAGCCGACCGCGGGCCTCGATCCGCAGAGCCGCATCGCCTTGTGGGAGATTCTCGGCGAGCTCCATCGTGACGGTCAGACCATCCTGCTGACCACGCACTACATGGAAGAAGCCGATCAGCTGTGCGATCGGCTGGCGATTCTCGATCGCGGAAAGCTCCTCGCGCTCGGCACACCTGCAGAGCTGAAGGAATCGGTCGGTGCGGCCACCATCGTCACTGTGTCCGCGGCCGGCGATCTGCACGCGTTGGCCCGGCTG
>JANMVY010000828.1:0-3244 GCA_031393535.1 Actinomycetes bacterium
CTGGCCGAAGATCGAGTCGAACTCCGCGCCGATGAACAACGCGGGTTGTTCCACTCGTCGACCGACGAACGGTGCGAGGAGCGCCGCGTTCGCGTCGATGTTGCGGTACCAGTTGATGCCACCGCGGAAGGTGCCCTTGCGAGCGAACTCGCCCGCGAACACATCGAGGTCGTGGTCGCTGAGCCATGGCAACGGTCCGGGTGGGTCGTTCAACACGCCCGACAGGTCGATCGCGAGCGTGTCGAAGAAGCGGTACTCCGCGCGGGGGATGTCACCCGACAACGAGTAGAGGAAGCGGGCCATGCTGCGGCGGATATCGGCGTCGAGTTCAGCTTCGGCGACGCCGGGCTCTTGGAAATAGAGCACGTACAAGAAGCCGCCCTGCACCGCGCGGCGCATCGCCGCCGTCGGTGGCCCCGAGTAGGGATGGATTCCGGTCCAATGCACGGACAACGCGCTCATCGCGATGAAACGATCGGGTCGCAACGCAGCCGCGTTCCACGCGACGGGCGCCCCCCAGTCGTGACCTACGACTACGGCCTGGTCGATACCTGACGCGTCGAGCATGCCGACGAGGTCACCCACGAGATGCAGCTGCGTGTAGGCATCGACGTCGTCGGGCATGTCGGTCTGGCCGTAGCCACGCTGATCGGGTGCGATGACCCGGTAGCCCGCATCGCCCAGCGCGCGCAGCTGATGGCGCCACGAGTACCAACTCTCGGGGAAGCCGTGACACAACACGACGACGGACCCATCGTCGGGGCCTGCCTCGACGAGGTGCATGCGGATTCCGTTGGTGTCGACGAAACGTTCGCGTACGAAATCGAGGCCGTGCGGTGTGGGGGTGGCGGGCATGCACGCATTCTGGTTGGTGGCGTACGGCTCTGCCCGGCGAACGACGCGTACCATCAGCCGCACATGGAGCGCATTGTGATCGTCATGGCCATGGGAGCGAAAGCCACACCGGTGCTCGACCGGCTCGGCGCGGTACCGATCGTCGCGACGGAGCCGCTGTCGTTTGCATGGCACCGGGCCGGACGTCTCGGGTGCGAGGTGATCGTGGCGGTGCACGGTCGCGACGCCCGTCACGACGTGGACACGATCGGCACGCAGCCCGCAGCACCACTTCGTGTACCACGATCGTCGCATCGCCCTGCCGGGGTACGACGCCTACGGCGTGGGCACCTATCCCGCGGTGCGCGCAGGCGCGCTGGCCCGCGTGCTCGGGTTCAAGCGCGGCATCGTCACCACGGGGAATTCCCTCGACGAGACCGTCGACGACCGCCGCATGATCGAGGCGAGCGGCGCCCGCGTGAAGGACATGGAGGTCGCGGCGGTGGCCTGGGTGGGCGAGCTGCTCGATGTTTTGGTGCTCGCGGTGAAGGCAATCACCGATCTCGTCGATTCGCACGCGGGAACCGTCGAGCAGTTCGAGGCGAACCTCGCGATGGCGTCGCGTCGGTTGTGCGACGCACTGGTTGCCGTGGTCGACTGGTGCGCGCCGCGGTCCGTGGCCGACCTCGGAGGGCACACATCGTGAAGTTGGGGATGTTCATCAGTGACACCACACCGTCGAAGGCCGGTCCCGACGACCTCGTCGAGAACGCCCGCTTTGCCGAGGCGGCAGGGCTTGCGAGCGGATGGGTGCCGTACGTGCCGTGGAGCCTCGACGCCATGGTGGCGCTCACCATCGTCGGGCGCGAGACCACCAATCTCGAGCTCGGCACCGCGGTGGTGCCCACCTACCCGTTCCATCCCCAGGCAATGGCCCGGGCCGCATTGTCGGTCAATGCGGTCACGGGTGGACGGCTCACGCTCGGCATCGGCCCTTCGCACCAATCGGTCATCGAGAACATGTACGGGTACTCCTACGACCGTGCTGGTGTGCACACGCGTGAGTACGTCGAGGCCCTGCACAGCGCGTTCGCCGGCTCGGGTCGCGTCGAGGCACATGGCGATTTCTACGACTTCACCTCAATCTTCTCAGTGCCCACCGCGCCGCCGGCTCCCCGCTTGTTGGTCGCCGCGCTGGCGCCCTACATGTTGCGTCTCGCGGGCGAGCGTGCTGACGGCACGATCCTGTGGCTGGCCGACGAGCACGCGCTCGAGACCTACGTGTACCCGCGTATCACGGCCGCCGCGCTCGCGGCCGGCCGGCCGGCGCCGCGCATCGTGGTGGGCATGCCGCTCGCGATCTGCGACGACGTCGCCGAGGGAAAGGAGAACGCGGCGCGGATCTACTCGACGTACGCGCAGATTCCGACCTACAGCCGCATGCTCGAACGGGGGGCCGACCCGCGGCCCGCGGAGGTGGTGTTCGTCGGCGACGAGGCCACGGTCGCGGCGCGGCTGCGACGTTATGCCGAGCTGGGTGCCACCGACCTGCTCGCTGCGCCGTTCGCATGGGGTCCCGAGAAGCCGGCGATCTTCGCCCGCACGCGCGAGTTCCTCGCGTCGATCGTGAGCGAGGCTGCGACGTGGTGAGAACGACGTTCGCCTCGTCCACCCGAATCGCAGCACCGATCGAGGCCGTCTGGGCGGTGATGACCGATCACGTGCGATACGCGCGATGGGGAAGCGCGACGCGGGTCACGATCGAACGCCGAGGAGCTCCTGAGTCGAACGGACTCGGCGCCATCCGCTGCTTCCACGCCGGCCCCATGAAGGTCCGCGAGGAGGTCATCGCGTGGGACCAGCCGACCCACATGACCTATCGCCTCAATTCGAAACAGCTCACGCGGCAGTACGAGAGCGACATGGTCCTGCACGACGACAACGGCGTCACCGTTCTCGAATGGTCGTCGACATTTGTCCCGCGGGTACCCGGAACATCGCGCGTAGTACGCCGCGTCTATGAGCGCGCGGTGGCCGGTTTCGCGGCGGGCATCAAGGCCGAGGCCGAGGCCGCGGCCGCGTCGTGAGCACGCGCGACCTCGAGCAGGAGTTCGCGAACGAGCTGCGCGGCGTGCTCTGGCAGTTCAAGCCCGCGGAGACCGACGACGCGGCACTGCGCGAAGCGATCGACCAGGTGAAAACGCTGCGCGATCTGCTGGGCGCCAGGCCTCGTCGTCGTTGGTTCGACGCCATCGACGAGAGCGGCCGACCAGACGACGTCGACCTCAACGCCAACGACTACTCGCTCTACAGCGGGCGCGCCTGCCCCGTTGCTGCGCCACTCACGGTACGCGTCGTCGACCTGGCCGACGGCCGGCGCGCCATCGAGGGACGCGTCACCTGCAATCAG
>JANMVY010000848.1:0-1631 GCA_031393535.1 Actinomycetes bacterium
TCGATGCCGACCAGGATCTTCTTGGAACCGTTCATCGTTCACCCTCCACGGTGCGCAGTGGCAGCACGCCGGATGTTGCGGCCCCCACCTTGGCGCATCGGGGAACCGCGCGCTCGCTCGCAACGAAAACGCGGCGAGGAAAGGACCAAAGTCCCGTGCGAACGCCTTCCATGCGGGCGGATGCGGGCCGACATTCAGGTAGGCGAACAGCCGGGCGCCTGGTTGTCCGGGAACAGGCGAGCGAAGAAGCCGAACGATGCTCCAGGCGCGTGAGCACGGCGAGCACGCGTCGGTGGCTGTGATTGTCGCGGTGACGGGGTTCGTCAACCGCCGGTTCGGTGTCGGGAGAGCAAGCTCGACGCGACGACGGCCACGACCAGCGCGCCGCCGGTGACGACCTGCTCGACCCACGGTGCCACGCCCGAGAGCTCGAGGCCGTAGACGAGGAACCGCACGAAGGCGACTGCGGTCAACGTGCCCCACACGTTGAACCGGCCGGGCTGATAGACGGTCGCGCCGACGAACACCGCGGCGAGCGCCGGCAACACGAGCGTTGCGACGCTCGGCTGGGGGGCACCATTGCCCTGCCGCGCGGTCTGGAGCACCCCGGCGATGGCTGCGATGAAGCCGGCCATGACGAACGCGCCGAGTTCGAGACGGTCGACCCGCAACCCGACGAGCCGGGCCGCCTCACGGTTCGAGCCGATCGAGTACAGGTACCGCCCGAACGGGGTGTGGTCGAGCAGATACCACAGGACCAACGCGATCACCACGACGTAATAGACGGTGCGGGGCACGCCCCACCATGTGCCTATAGCCAGGTGCGTGAAGGTGCGGGGGAACGTACCGAGGACGCTGCGACCCTTCGTGTACCACTGCACGGCCCCCGCGATGATGGTCGCGGTGCCCAAGGTGATGATGAACGAGTTGGTGCGCAGCCGGCTGACCACGACGCCGTTCACGAACCCGATGCCCGCGCCGAGCATGATCGTGATGATGATCGCCGCGCCCCATCCGGCATGAAAGCGCGTGATGACGGCCGCGCTCGCGATGGCGCAGATGCCGACGTTGGCGCCGACCGAGAGGTCGATGTTGCCGGCTATGAGTGGCAACAACACTCCGAGCGCGGCGATCGCGAGCACCGATTCGTTGCCGCCCACGTTGCGGAAGAACGCCTTCGACCAGAACGTGTCGGTTTGGGTCACCGCGAACGTCGCGATGACGGCGATGAGCACCGCGAGAAGGCCGAAGCGTTCCGCGAGATCGACCGGACGCGACCGGCGTTTCGCCGCATTGGTCACGGCGCGACCTCGACCGCGGCGTAGACCACCTCGGTGAGGCGCCGAGGGTCGATGTCGGGCCGCCGCAGCTCACCGGTCACCCGGCCACCGGCGAGCGCGACGACGCGGTCGGCGAGCGCCGCCAGCTCGCCGAAATCCGAGCTCACCATCACGACCGCGCTGCCTTTCGCAGCGGCCTCGCGGATGAGATCGTGGATCTCGGCTCGCGCGCCCACGTCGACGCCTTGCGTCGGCTCGTCGAGCAACAGCACACGAGGCGCGCGGCGCAGCCAGCGTGCGAGCACCACCTTCTGCTGGTTCCCACCCGACAGCGTGGCGAGTGCCCTCCGG
>JANMVY010000019.1:0-6300 GCA_031393535.1 Actinomycetes bacterium
CCGATCTCGAAGCGATGAGACCCGTCACCGCCGAGATCGGCCATCTCGGCCAACTCGACGTCGCTCAGCGCCGTGCAGTCCTTGGTTTCGACCTCGATCGGCATACACATAACCCCGGCTCGGACGGATTTCGGACCTCCCTAGTCCAGCGGCCCCACGGCCGAACTGCAACTTGGCCACGCCAACCTTTTCGATTGTGCTGGAATATTCCGCCTCAAACCAGGATTGCGTCAGGCCCGAGGAGCACCCGGAGCTCGGCCACGAGGCCATTGCCGGCGTCGACCGTGAACTCGGCCGGCAGCCGCACCACCTGACGGTCGTCGATGTGCAGAAACACCGGAGAGTTCCCGGGATGCTCGGTGAGGAGCGCCTTCAGCTCGTCGATCAGCCGGGGGTGCAAGGCGTTGGCCGACAATCTCAGCCGTACCGGCGCGGCGACTCCGACCTGGGTGTTCTCGACGATGTCGATCTCGTGCGCGATGAGCTTCGCCAGGTCGTCGCGCGCGTCGACGCGCACCCGCATGATCACGATTGCGTCGTCGATGAGCTTGTGGCCGTGCTCGGCCATCGTGCGCGGGAAGACCATGACCTCGAACGATGTCTCGAGGTCCTCGAGCACGAAGACCGCCATGAGCTCACCCTTCTTGGTCCACTTCTTCTGCAAGTTCGTGACCACGCCGCCAACGCGCTTCATGGTGCCGTCGGCCGCATCGGCGAGCTCGCTGAGGGTGCAATCGGTGCGACGGCGCAGCGCGACTTCGGCTCCCATGAGGGGATGATCAGAGATGTAGAGGCCGAGCATCTCCTTTTCGAACGCGAGCCGGGGCATCTTCTCGAACTCGTCGGCCGGGATCGCCGCGCGCTCGTAGACCACGCCGCCTTCGAGCTCACCGAACAGCGACATGACTCCCATGTCGTGTTCGCGGCGGCGCGCCAGCGTGTCGTCGATGATGCGCTCGAACACCGACAGCAGACCCTTGCGCGGGTGGCCGAGCGAGTCGAACGCACCGGCCTTGACGAGCGACTCGATCGTTCGCTTGTTGAGCACCGCAACGTCGACGCGTTCACAGAACTCGTAGAAGCTCGAGTAGGGGCCGCTCGCGTTGCGCTCGGCGACGATGAGCTCGACGAGGCCGGCGCCGACATTGCGCACCGCCGAGAGCCCGAACACGATCGTGCCGCGTGGGTGCTGGACGGTGGTGAGCTGCGCCAGCGCGCGGAAATCACTGAGTGACTCGTTCAGATCGGGTACCGCGACGCGGATACCCATGACGCGGCACTCGTTGAGATATACCGCGGCCTTCTCGAGGGAGGCCTTGACGCTCGTGAGCAGCGCAGCGAGATACTCGACCGGATGGTTCGCCTTGAGATAGGCGATCTGGTACGCGATGTAGCCGTAGCCGTAGCTATGGCTCTTGTTGAACGCGTAATCGGCGAACGGCTCGATGATGTCGAACCATTTCGTGCCGAGCGCCGAGCCGTATCCGCTCGCCTCGCAACCGGCGACGAACTTCTCGCGCTCGGCGGCCATGACTTCTCGGACTTTCTTGCCGCACGCCTTCCGGAGGTTGTCCGCGTCGGCAAGGGAGTAACCGGCGAACCTCTGCGCGATACGCATGACCTGCTCTTGGTACACACAGAGCCCGTACGTACCGCCGAGGATCTCCTCCGCGTCGGCGTGCAGGTAGCTGATCTCCTTGCGACCGTTCTTGCGATCGGCGTAGTCGTTGTGCATGTTCGTCGACATCGGGCCGGGCCGATACAGCGCGACGAGCGCGGCGACGTCTTCGAAGCAGTCTGGGCCCATCGAACGGATCAGCGCACGCATCGGCGGTGACTCGAGCTGGAACACGCCGATGGTGTCCCCGCGGCACAACAGCTCGTATGTCTTCGGGTCGTCGAGCACCACGTTGTCGATGTCGACCTCGACCCCGCACGACTCACGGATGAGCTCGAGCGTGTCGGAGATGACGTCGAGGTTGCGTAGGCCAAGGAAGTCCATCTTCAGCAGACCAAGTTCTTCGACGCCGTGCATCTCGTACTGCGTTACGACCGGAGCATCTTCGGGTTTCTGACCCGATTCGGGCTTGCGCTGGATCGGTAGGTACTCGGTGAGGGGATCCTTGGTGATCACCACCGCGGCAGCGTGGATGCCGTCCTGGCGGCGCAAGCCCTCGAGGCCCTTCGCGACGTCGATCACCTTGTGCGCATCGGCGTCGTTCGCGTACATCTCGCGGATCTCGGTGGCCATCTTGAAGCCATCTTCGAACTTCGGATTCAGGTCGAGGCAGGCAGCCAACGGCGTGTCGCGCCCCATGATCAAAGGCGGCATCGCCTTCGCGATCTTGTCGCCCACGATGTAGGGATAGCCGAGCACGCGGGCCGCGTCACGCACTGCGGCTCGTGCCTTGATCTGGCTGAAGGTGACGATCTGCGCAACGTGATCACGGCCATAGCGCTCGGCCGCGTAGCGGATCATCTCGTCGCGATATCGCGAGTCGAAATCCATGTCGATGTCGGGCATCGAGACGCGGCTCGGATTGAGAAACCGTTCGAAGAGCAGGTCGTACTTGATCGGGTCGAGGTCGGTGATGCGCAAGCTGTAGGCCACAGCGCAACCAGCCGCCGAGCCGCGTCCCGGACCGACCCGGATGTTGGCCGATCGTGCGTGCGCGATGAGGTCGCCCACGATCAGGAAGTACGAGCTGAACCCCATGTCGCCGATGACCTGCAACTCATACGCGAGCCGCTCGACCACGGTGTCGGGCAGGTGTTCGCCCCAACGCGCCCGGGCACCCGCGAACGTGAGGTGTTCGAGGTAGTGGCGACACGCGATGTCGTAGGTGTCGCCCGGCTGCGCGGCGAACTCCGGGGGCAGCGGAAACTCGGGAAGTTGCGGCTTGCCGAACTCGATCTCGACCTTGCAACGCTCGGCGATCCAAAGGGTGTTGTCGCACGATTCGGGCACTTCGCGGAACACGTAGCGCATCTCGGCCGCGGTCTTGAGATAGTGCTCGTCGCCCGAGAACTTGAAGCGATCGGGGTCGCTCATGAGCGACCCCGTCTGCACGCACAACAACGCGTCGTGCGCGATCGCGTCGTGGCGGTGCACGTAGTGGCTGTCGTTCGTCGCGAGCAGCGGGGCGTTGATGCGACGGGCGAGGTCGTACAACATCGGGTTCGTGCGGTGCTGCTCGGGGATGCCTTGGTCCTGGATCTCGACGAACAGGTTGTCGCGGCCGAAGATGTCTTGCAGCCGAGCCGCTTTCGCGACCGCGGCGTCGACGTCTCCTCGCATCAACGACTGCAGCACGTGACCGCCGAGACAGCCGGTTGTCGCGATGAGCCCTTCGCTGTGGTCGGCGAGCGTCTCCCAGTCGACCCGAGGCTTGTAGTAGTAGCCCTCGAGGTAGGCCCGAGACGACAACTGGATGAGGTTCTTGTAACCGACGTTGCTCTCGGCGAGAAGCGTGAGGTGGTAGTAGAGCTTTGCTCCGCCGTCGGTCTCACCGCCCGAGTCATCGAGGCGCCCTCGACGCGCCGGGCGCTCGTGGCGGCTCTCGTGGGCCATGTACGCCTCGGTGCCGAGGATCGGCGTGATGCCCTGCGCGCGGCTGGCCTTGTAGAAGTCGAGGATGCCGTACATGTTGCCGTGGTCGGTGATGCCGATCGCCGGCTGGCCATCGGATGCGGCGGCCGCGACGAGCTCGCCGACGCGCGCCGCGCCGTCGAGCATCGAGAACTCGGTGTGGACGTGCAGGTGGGTGAACGAATCGGGCAACGCGACACTCCTCGGCACTGGGGGCCGGCGCCGGAATCACATGGCTGTAACTCCTGACGCTAGCCGCGGAGCATGTGCATCGCACGGGGCAGCCGGCGCATCGGCTCGCGCATTGGGGCCTCGCGCCTCATGCCCGCACACCGCCGTCTCCGTACCTTTGGATCTGATGGCCCACCAACTCCTCCACCGGCGCGACCACGGCGAGCAGCCGGCTCGTGACTCGGCGCGTCGAGGCCTCGCCATCGCCCGCGCTCCCGGTGCGGGAATCGACCTCGACCTCCATCCGACCGCCGCGGTCTACGAACGACTCGAACGCGACGGCGTCGGGCGCGCCTTTCACTCCACGAAGGTCCTCATCGGGCTCCTCGACACCGCAGCCGTGCTCCTCAGCATCTATCTGGCCGGAGTGTTGGCCGGCGGCCGCGTCACCGACGGGGGTGAGCCGTCCTCGTTCCTCTTGGCCGCGGGCAGCCTGCCGATCTGGGCGGTTGCGCTCGCCCACCAGTCGCTCTACAAGTCCCGGCGTATTGCGCGCGGCATCGACGAGACCGTGCGCATAGCTCGCGCCGTGTTCACCGCCGTCGGTGGCATCGCGGTCGTGAGCGTGACCACCAAGATCGACGTCTCGCGGGTGTGGCTGGCACTGGTGCTGGTACTCAGCGTCGTGCTCCTCACCAGCGAACGGTTCGCATTGCGACTCGTGTTCCGACGGTGTCGCCGCAACGGCCGCATGATGCGCCGGGTGATGATTCTCGGGACCAACGACGAAGGTCAGGCCGTCCACGACAACCTGGTGTCCGACCCGAGCCTCGGCTACGCGGTCGTCGGTTTCATCGACGATCACGTCGGCGATCTGCCGGCTTCGCCCGACGTCGTCCTCGAAAACCTTCGCCGACTCGGCGCCCAGGGCGTGATCATCGCCGCGACATCCATCGACCTGAACTCGTCCAACCAACTGATCCGCGGGTTGACCGAAGCCGGAATCCACGTTGAGTTGTCCTCGACGCTGTGCGACATCGCGCACGACCGCCTCACCGTGCGCCCGCTCGGTCGTTTCCCGATGGTGTACATCGAACCGGTCCGACGCAACGGGTGGCGGGCCATCGCGAAGCGCGGCTTCGACATCACAGTCGCCAGCCTGTTGCTCGTGATAACCGCGCCGGTCGTGGCAACGGCATGTGTAGTCGTCCAACTCACCTCACCCGGGCCGATGTTCTTTCGCCAGACCCGCGTCGGTCGAGACGGCCGCAGTTTTTCGCTGCTCAAGATTCGCAGCATGTTCGCCGACGCCGAAGACCGCCTGGCTGAAGTCGCGCACCTCAACGAGGCCGAAGGACCGATCTTCAAGATCCGTAATGATCCACGCATCACGCCGATCGGGAGATTTCTCCGCCAGACCTCACTCGACGAGTTGCCCCAGTTGGTCAATGTGCTCCGCGGTGAGATGAGCCTCGTCGGGCCCCGTCCGGCGCTGCCCGCCGAGGCTGCCCAATGGGATCCGTCACTGCACCGTCGCCTGCGCGTGCGGCCGGGCATCACCGGGATGTGGCAGGTCCATGGTCGCGGATCCGCGGGCACCGACTACGCGCAACTCGACCTCTACTACGTCGACAACTGGTCGCTTCTCGCCGACCTCAGCATCATCGTGCGTACCGTGCCCTTGGTGATGATGCGCCGCGGCGCTTTCTAGCCGTCATACCAATACGCGTCCGCTTCGGCGTGATCAGGCGCGCTTCAATTCGATGACCGTGCCGCCCGACGCCTGCACCAGCGCGTCGGGTGTGATCGCGAACACGTCGTTCCAGGTGCCGGCCGCCGCCCATACGTGTTCGTACCGCAGCAGGTCGGGGTCGATGAAGATCCGCAGCGGGGTGGCGTGGCCGAACGGCGGGACCCCCCCGATCGGAAACCCCGTCGCGTTTCGTACCGCGTCGGCGTCGACACGGCTGCATTTCGCGCCACCCGCGACGCGCGCGAGCTTCTTCTCGTCGAGTTGATTCGCGCCGCTCACATACGCCATCACGATCTCGCCGTCGACCCCGAACACCAGACTCTTCACGATCTGGCCGACCTCGACTCCGATGGCCGCCGCGGCATCGGCCGCCGTCTTGGTGCCCTCGGGGAAGCGCCGTGGGTCGATGGCGAGGCCGAGTACCTCGGCCGCGGCGACCACCCGGCGAACATTCGGATGCAGCTCGTCCACGAGGTGCCGACCGTGCTCAGAGATACGTGCCCGGACGACCATCGGTGGTATCGGGTCGCCCCGGATGCCCGCCTCCGGGTGTGGGCGCGCCCGGGCCGAGCTGCCCGCGCATGTTGGCCAGTTGCTGTTGCGCGGCCATCTGTTGCGCGAACAGGGTCGCCTGGATGCCCTGGATGAGCCCTTCGAGCCAGCCGACGAGCTGCGCGTGCGCGACACGTATCTCCGCAGTGGTCGGCGGGTCCGAGGGATCATCGGAGAACGGCAACGCGAGGCGGCCGAGCTCGGCCCGCAGGTCGGGGGACAGGGCGGATCCGAG
>JANMVY010000034.1:0-7168 GCA_031393535.1 Actinomycetes bacterium
AAGTCTCTGTTACGACGCGCGGGTATCGAAGTGCCCGACACACGCGCGTGGCGCCTGCGGTCGCTCCGCGACGCGCACCCGGTTGTCGACGCGCTGCTCGCGTGGCGCAAAGCCGAACGCGTCGCGACCACCTACGGCTACGCGTGGCTCGACGAACATCTCGGTGCCGATGGTCGTCTGCGTGGCGTCTGGTCGGGGGCCGACGGCGCGGCCGGCCGCATGACCGCGTCGGCCGGATTGCACAACATGCCCGCCGACATGCGTGTCGCGGTCGTTGCCGAGCCGGGGCATGTTTTCGTGCGCGCCGACCTCGGCCAGATCGAGCCGCGGGTACTGGCCGCCGTGTCGAACGATGCGGCGCTCGCCGCGGCGACGCTCGACGACGACATGTACGCGCCCGTCGCGAGACAACTCGCGGTCGAGCGCGCGATCGCGAAGGTCGCGGTGCTGGGCGCGATGTACGGCCAGACCACCGGCCATGGCGCACAGGCGCTCGGCCGCCTCGAGTCGTCGTATCCGGTGGCCATGGCGTACCTCCGCTCGGCGGATCGAGCCGGACAGGGTAGCCGGATGCTCCGCACGAACGGCGGCCGGCTCATCGACGTGGGCTCGACCAACGCGAACGACGTGAGCGAACGCGATGGCCGCCGCATCGCGGCAGCGCGCGGGCGATATGGCCGCAACGCGATGGTGCAGGGTGCCGCGGCGGAACTGTTCAAGATGTGGGCGCTCACCGTGCGCCGCCGCGTGGCGCCTTTCGACGCATGCGTTGTGTTGTGTCTGCACGACGAGTTGCTGGTGCACGCGCCCGAGGTGCACGGCGACGCGCTGGCCCGGCTCGTGGTCGACGCGCTCGACGAGGCTGCGCAACGGTGGGCGCCGGGTGGCACGGTGCGGTTCGTGGCCGATGTGTCGGTGATCGCCCGCTGGTCGGACGCCAAGGGCTGAGTCGTGAAATGCATTGTGCATGCAGCACCTGTACAATGCATGTATGCCATCCATCACGGTGCGCGACGTACCCGACGAGGCACGCGATGAGCTCGCGGCGCGCGCCGCACGTTCTGGTCGGTCGCTGCAGGAGTACCTTCGGGCCGAGCTCATCGAACTTGCACGCCGGCCGAGCGCCGAGGCGAGCGCCGCAGCGATTCGAGAGCACAAGCATCACGGTGGCGCCATGCTTTCGGCCGCCGACATCCTGCGCCACCGCGACGCCGATCGTCGATGAATCTGGTCGTCGACGCCTCAATGGTGGTCGCGGCGCTTGTAGACAACACAGACGTCGGCCGATGGGCCGAGGGCCTGCTCGCCGAGCACGCGTTGGCCGCGCCGCACCTGCTCCTCGTCGAGGTGACCAGCATTCTCCGGCGAGTTTCCCTCGCCGGCCACCTCGCACCGGCAATCGCATCACAAGCTCACGCAGATCTGCTGGGGCTCCGCATCGAGCTGTTCGCCTACGAGCCCTTCGCTGCTCGCGTGTGGGCTCTTCGCGACAAGTTCACCTCGTACGACGCGTGGTACGTCGCGATTGCCGAATCGATCGATGCGCCACTCGCGACAATCGACATGCGTCTCGTCCGCGCGTCGGGGTCGCGATGTCGATTCTCGACCCCGTGAGTACTGGGGCGCGCTGCTCGACGCGTGTGCTCAGGTTTCGGCGAGCATCGCACCGAGCGCCGCGCCGAGTTCCCAACACGCGTCGGTGTCGGTTCTCGTGGGTCCACCGATCACCGATACCACGCGCTGCGCAGCCCGCCACCGAAGGCCGGTCGTGATTGTTTCGACGGCACGGATCGCGCCTGTGGTGTCATTGTTGCCGTGCACGTAGAGGCCGTACGACCGACCCTGTGTCGTGTCGAGGCACGGGTAGTAGATCTGGTCGAAGAAGTGCTTGAGCGCACCTGACATATAGCCGAGGTTCGCCGGCGTGCCGAGCAGGTAGGCGTCGGCCGCGAGCACGTCGGTCGCGTTCGCCTCGAGCGCGGCGCGCACCACGGTACGCACACCCGCGATGCGCGGATCGGTCGCCCCTTCGCGCACCGCGTCGAGCAGTGCGTGGGTGGCCGGCGAGGTGGTGTGGTGGACGATGAGGAGGGTGCGCACCGGTCAAGCGTCGCGCAACGCACGCTCGATCTCACGCACCCAGTGCGTCGAGCTCGCGCCGAATCTTCGTCGCGCTGACCGCACCCTTGGCTCCCAACGGCTGCGCGAAGACGCTGATGCGCAGCTCCTCCAGCAACCATCCGAGGTCGACGACCGTGGGCGTCATGCGATCAGCGGTGAGCGACGCGAGGAACGCCGCGTAGCGGCGCTCGAGCGGTCGGACCTCGCCCATGCGACGGTGATCGCGCGCGACATCCTCGGCCAGTCGATCGAGGCGGTATTCGATACCACGCACATACCGCAGGAGGTCGGGGACTCGCCGCGTACCTGCCGAGCAGACGAAGCCCGCACGCACCAGCCTCGCGAGATGTTGCTCGGCGTCGCGGGTCGATGCGGTTGTCACATCGGCCGCGGCTCGTTCGATCCGAAGGCGTACGCGTGTTGCCGCGTGCAAGACCTCGGTCGCGGCGGCGAGCGTCTCCGATGCCATCTCACCAAGCCTGTCGCGAGCGGCGCTCTGGAGTGCGGCGAACGCGCTGGCATCCCACGCAAGCTCGCTCGCCTCCTGCACGATACGGTCCGCGGCCGCCGCGATGCAGTCGACGACGAGTTCGTCGAAGGTCAGCGGGTGTCCGGCGACCGCGAGGCGTCGATTGCCATCGATGGTGCGTGCGACACTCTTCGGCGTGGGTGCGGCGGTCAACTGGAGCAGCCTTCGCACACCGGCGCGCATCACTCGCTGCTGGGTCACTTCGTTGGTGAAGATGCGTAGGGAGACACTGTCGCCGTCGTCGAGCAACGCCGGGTATCCGCGGACGACATGGTCGCCCAGGTCGACCTCGACCACGCGGGGTATCGTACCGAGGTCCCACGTGACGAGGCCCGTGCGCTCGGCCAGCGCGACCGCCGCAGCAATTGCGACTCGTAACGGACGCGCGACGCGTCGCTTGATCGCGTCGAGATCGCCGTCCGCGTCGACGATGGTGCCGCGTCGGTCCGCGACGATGAAGTGCATGCGCAGGTGCGATGAAAGGCGGTCGAATGCGAACGCCTGGGCTGGCACGTCGACGCCGGTCACCTCGCGCAGCGCGCGCGCCAGCGAATCGCCCAGCCGACCGGATGGCTCACCGAGCGCCGCGTACGCGGCGCGAATCGTCTCGTTCGCCGGCACGAGCTGGCGGCGGATCTCCTTCGGGAGACTGCGCACGAGCTCACCGACGAGTTCGAAGCGGTGCCCGCGGATCTGCCACTCGAACGAGTCGGGTGTCAACTGGTTGAGCGCGGTCAGCGGGATGTGCACGTTGACGCCGTCGAGCGGCCGACCGGGGTCGTAGCGGTAGGTCAGCGCGAGCTCGATGCCGTCGGCGACCCAGGTATCGGGGTAGTCGGCGAGACGCACACCCGCATGCGTCGCGACGAGCTCGTCGGTGAGGTCGAGCAGATGGGGCTGCTCCGCGCCTACCCGATTCCACCAGCGGTCGAAGTGACGCGCCGACACCACGCTCGCGTCGACCATTGCGTCGAAGAACGCCTCGACTGTTTCGTCGTCGAGCAGATCATCGCGCCGCACGCGGGCCTGCATCGCGTGTACGTGCTCGACGAACGCGAGATTGCGCTCGACGAACACGTGGTGCGTGTGCCAATCGCCTTCGACCAGCGCGTGCCACACGAACATCGCCCGGGCTTCGCCGGCATCGACACGGTCGTAGAGAATGCGACGGCCGCTGACGATCGGCAGACCGTAGAGCGTGACGGACTCGGTGGTGACGGCCGCGCCGCGGGCTGGGTCCCAAACGGGGTCGCCATAGGTGTGCTTCACGAGATGGGCGCCGATGCGTTCAGCCCACTCGGGCTGGATCACGGCCACCCGACGGGCCCACAACTGGTTGGTCTCGACGAGCTCGGCCGCCATGATCCATCGGGGCGGCTTCTTGGCGAGGGGTGAACCGGGAGCGATCGAGAAACGCGCGCCGCGCGCGCCGCGGAAGGTGCGGGTCTCGCGTTCGCGCATGCCCACGTGCGACAACAAACCGGCGAGCACGGATTGGTGAACGTGGTCGGGATGACAGTCTTCGTGACCGGGCCGAATGCCGAGGTCTCCGACCGCGCGACGAAGTTGGCTGAAGAGGTCCTGCCATTCACGCACGCGCAAGTAGTTGAGGTATTCGGCACGACACAACTTGCGGAACTGGTTCGACGACAAGATGCGTTGCTGCTCACGGAGGTGGCTCCACAGAGCCACGAACGCGAGCAGATCGGATCCCGCGACCTCGAAGCGACGATGCAGCGCGTCGGCCGCCTGACGCTTGTCCGGCGGGCGCTCGCGCGGATCTTGGATCGATAGCGCCGCGGCGATGACCATGACATCGTGCACGCAGTTGCGTCGTTCGGCCTCGAGCACCATACGGCCGAGGCGCGGATCGATCGGCAGGCGGGCGAGGCGCCGCCCGATCTCGGTGAGCCGACGGGGCGTGTCCGGTGTGGCGGTCGCAATCGCGCCCAGTTCGTCGAGCAACAGATACCCGTCGCGGATCGCCGCGGCATCGGGTGGCTCGACGAACGGGAACGCCGCGACATCGCCCAGGCCGATGGCGGTCATCTGGAGAATGACCGACGCGAGGTTCGTGCGCAGGATCTCGGGTTCGGTGAACTCGGGCCGTGACGCCAGATCGGCCTCGGCGTAGAGGCGGACGCAGATACCAGGTGCGACGCGACCACAACGGCCGGCCCGCTGGTTCGCCGACGCCTGGGAGATCGCTTCAATGGGGAGACGTTGCACCTTCAGGCGCCGGCTGTAGCGCGAGATGCGCGCGTTGCCGGCGTCGACCACGTAGCGGACCCCGGGCACGGTGAGCGACGTCTCCGCGACGTTCGTGCTGAGCACGATGCGACGGTCGCTGTGCGGTTCGAAGATGCGGTGTTGCTCACCGGACGACAATCGCGCGTACAACGGCAGGATCGTCGTGTCGCGCAGCTCGGCGCGCCGAAGGGCGTCCGCGGTGTCGTGAATCTCGCGTTCGCCGCTGACGAAGACGAGCACGTCACCCGGGCCTTCGCTCGCGAGCTCGGCGACCGCGTCGCAGATGGCTTGTACCTGATCGCGATCGTCTTCTGCCTCGACCCCGAATGGACGGTGACGCACCTCCACGGGGTACGTGCGTCCGGCGACTTCGATCACCGGCACGGTTGCGCCCTCGCGCGCGAAGTGTTGCGCGAATCGCTCGGTGTCGATCGTGGCCGAGGTGATGATCACCTTCAGATCGGGCCTCGTCGGCAGGAGTTGTGCGAGGTAGCCGAGCAGAAAGTCGATGTTGAGGCTGCGCTCGTGGGCCTCGTCGATGATGAGCGTGTCGTAGCGCCGGAGCATGCGGTCACGTTGCAGCTCGGCGAGCAGGATGCCGTCGGTCATCACGCGGATCAACGTGTCCTCGCCGACCTGGTCGTCGAACCGCACGGTGAACCCGACTGCTCCGCCGAGCGTCGTACCGAGCTCGTCGGCCACTCGCGCCGCGATCGTTCTTGCCGCGACGCGGCGCGGCTGTGTATGGCCGATCAGCCCGTTGACACCACGCCCGGCGGCGAGGCACAGCTTCGGGAGCTGCGTGCTCTTGCCCGATCCGGTCTCGCCGGCGATGACCACCACCTGGTTCTCGCGGATCGCCGCGACGATCTCATCGCGATGCGCGGCAATGGGCAGCTCCGCAGGCACGCCGAGGTGTCCGCCCACGACGATTGCGTCGAGCGCGCTGCGCCGCCGCTGCACCGCGCGTTCGCGCCGTTCGTGTCCGTCGCGTCGAGAGGTGGGCGATCGTGGTGGCATCGGCGCGGGTTCGCACGAGTTCGTAGGCTCGGTCCGTTGACTCGGACGCGTACGTGGGGTCGGCGAAGTCGATCATGAGCGTATCGACTGACGGGTGCCGGGCAGGATGCGACAACGAAGGGAATGAGCGACGTGGGTGACATGGACCTGGCCGGGCGAACGGCGTTGATCACCGGCGGCGGGGGTGGGCTCGGGAGCGCCGCGGCACGGTGGTTGGCACGAGATGGCGCCCATGTCACGTTGATGGGGCGCACCGAGGCCACGTTGGTGGCAGCCCGCGACGAGGTGGCGGCATCGGCCGCGGCGGGCGCCGAGGTCGACTACGTGGTGGGTGACGCGTGCGTGCGGGCCGACATGGAACGAGCGGTGACGCAGGCGGCTCGTCGCGACGGCACGCTGCACATGACGATGTCGGTGGTGGGCGGCGGCACGATGATCCCGCTGATGGCGCTCAGCGAGGACATGCTGATGGACGACCTGCGGCGCAACCTCGTGTCGTCGCTACTCGCCGTGCAGGTCTCGGTGCCGCGCATGGTGGCGGCGGGCGGCGGCTCGATCGTATGCATTGCCAGCGACGCGGCGCGAATCGCCTGGCCGTTCCTCGCGGGCATGTGCGCCGCCAAGGCCGGAATGGAAGCGTTTGTGCGCGTCGCCGCCGAGGAACTCGGTCACCTGGGCATCCGCGTGAACGCGTTGCGCCCCGGTCTGGTCGAGACCGGAGCCACGGCACGCACGTTCCAGAACCCGTCTTCGCTGCTGCTCTACACCGAGCAGAAGACGCTCGGTCGCACCGGTACCAGTGACGACATCGCCGGTGGTGTTCGCTACTTGCTCGGTCCCGAGTCGTCGTGGGTCACGGGTCAGAGCTTCGGCATCGAAGGTGGCAACGAGCTGCGCAAGGCCCCGTATCTCGAGGCCACGATGCGTCAGCGGTGGGGTGACACGCTGGTCGACGAGTGTCTTGCCGGGCAACGCCCGTCCTCGCCGCCGGTCCTCGCATGAGCGCGGGGTTGGCGCGCCGATTCTCGACGCGATGAACGAGCGGTAGCCGATCACCAGCCGGAGAACTCGGCCGCACGGCGTTCCACGAAGCTCGCCACGCCTTCGCGTCCGTCGCGGGTCATCATGTTCATGTCCTGTGCGTTGGCTTCGGCTTCGAACGCGGTCGCGCGATCGACGTCGAGTGCGCGGTTCACGAGTGCCTTGGTCAGCGCGATCGTGCGTGTGGGGCCCACGGCGAGTCGCGTG
>JANMVY010000098.1:0-21656 GCA_031393535.1 Actinomycetes bacterium
CGCGGTGCCATGGCATCGACGTTGCGGTCGAGGTAGTCGCCGCCGATCACGTCGAGAACCACATCGACGCCTCGCCCACCGGTGCGGTCACGGCACGATGTGGCGAAGTCGTCGGCGGTGTAGTCGATCGCGACGTCTGCACCCAAGGCAAGACAACGAGCGAGCTTGTTCGTCGATGTCGTGACGAAGACTGTTGCCCCCAGCGCCTTGGCGATCTGGATCGCCGCGGTGCCCACCCCGGACGCGCCGGCGTGCACGAGCACCGTGTCGCCCGAGCGGAGGCCGCACTGGGCCACGAGCGCGTCGTACGCGGTGATCCACACCTCGGGGATGCTGCCCGCGTCGCGCAGCGGAACTTCGTCGGGGACCCGCATGACCTGGCGTTCGTGCACGGCCAACCGCGATGCGTAGCCGCCACCGCTCACGATGCCCATGACCGCGTCGCCCGGCTGCCACACCGCCACGCGGTCGCCGATGGCGGCGACGCGGCCCGCGAACTCGAGGCCGGGGATCTCGAACGCCGGCGCTCGGCCGGGCGCTGGATAGAGCCCGAGGCGTTGCAGCACGTCGGCTCGGTTCACGGCCGTGGACACCACGTCGACGAGGACGTCCTCGGGACCGATCACCGGGTCGGGAACCTCGCGGAGCCGCAGCACCTCGGGGCCCCCATGGGATTCGAGCACAATCGCCTGCATGACGCGGACCTTACCGCTGGGTGCCGGGCGCCGGGGGGAGCGAGCCCCGAACGGCGCATCCGACGATGCGACGTGCGAGCATGCAGGCGATGGACTACGACCTTCCCGCGGCAGTTTCCGAGCTTGCCGAACACGCCCGCGGCGTCGCGATGACGCTCGCGTGCGAGGCCGATCTCACCGAGGACAGCTGGTTGATCGGCAACGACACAAACGTCGCCGCGGAACTCGGCCGCCTCGGCTGGCTGGGTATGACCTGGCCGGTCGCCGAGGGCGGTCACGGCCGCACTGCACTCGAACGATTCGTGGTGTTCGAGCAACTCATCTCCCATGGCGTGCCGATCGCGTCGTCGTGGTTCGCCGACCGCCAGATCGGCCCCACCCTGCTGCAGTTCGGCACAGCTGAACAGCGTGCGCGCTTTCTGCCCGACATCGTCGCAGGCACGAGCGCGTGGTGCATCGGAATGAGCGAGCCCGACGCGGGCAGCGACGTCGCATCGCTCCGCACGCGGGCCGTAGCCGACGGCGACACCTGGAAGATCACCGGGCGCAAGGTGTGGACCAGCGGCGCGGCGCACGCCGACTGGTGCTACGTCGTGGCCCGCACGGACCCTGACGCGCCGCAGCACGCGGGCCTGTCTGAGTTCCTCGTCGACATGCGGAGCCCCGGGATCAAGGTGATGCCTCTCGTCGACATGACCGGCAACCAGCACTTCTGCGAGGTCACGCTCGACGACGTCTCGGTGCCCGCGGCCAACCTGGTCGGCACGCTCAATGGCAGCTTCAAACAGATCATGCGGCAAATGGAGCACGAGCGCGGCGGTATCGATCGCCTCGTGTCCAATCGCGCGCTCTACCTCGAGGCACGGGCGCACGCCGACATTGCTGATCCGAACCTTCGCCAGGAGATCGCCGCCATCGAGACCGGGTATCGGATCGGCCGACTCCTCGTGCTCCGCGAGACGCTCGGCCAGGCACCGCAGGGGTTCAGCGCGGCCACGAAGACCATTTGCACCGAGCACGAGCAACGCGTTGCGCAGTTCTGCGGTCGCGTCGCGGGCCCGCAGACAATGTTGTGGAATCGGGTGTCGCGCAACATCTGTTACGCGCCCGGCTACACGATCATGGGTGGCACCACGCAGATCCTGCGCAACATTCTCGGCGAACGGGTGCTCGGGCTGCCGCGCGAGCCGCGTGGGCGGGCAGGTGACCGAACCGCAGCCGCGCCCGACCGTGGGTGAGCACGACGGCCGATTCGCACCGAGCCCGACCGGCGCGCTCCACCTCGGCAACCTACGCACTGCGCTGCTCGCATGGTTGTTCGCGCGCTCGACCGCCGGGCGGTTCGTCGTGCGCATGGAGGACCTCGACCGCGCGAACGCGTCGGCGGAACACGAAGCAGGGCAGCTGCGTGATCTCGCCGAACTCGGCCTCGACTGGGACGAGCCGGTCATTCGCCAGTCGGAGCGATTCGCCGTCTACCGAGACGCGATCGCGACCCTTGACGCCCGAGGGCTCGTGTACCGCTGCTACTGCACGCGGCGCGAGATCCGCGACGCCGCGATTGCTCCGCACGGCAGCTTGCCCGATGGCGCCTATCCGGGCACATGCCGAGAGCTCACCTCGCAGCAACGTTCGACGCGAGAGTCCGATGGTCGACCACCCGCGTTGCGCCTGCGCGCCCACGACACCCAGATCTCATTCGTCGACCGACTCGCGGGAACCTGCTCCGGCGTCGTCGACGATTTCGTGCTCTGCCGCAACGACGGCGTGCCGGCCTACAACCTTGCAGTCGTCGTCGACGACACCTCGCAATGCATCGGCGAAGTCGTCCGGGGCGATGATCTCCTCATGTCAACGCCGCGTCAACTCCATCTGATCGGCCTGCTCGGATTGCGTGCGCCTTCGTACGCGCACGTGCCGTTGGTTCGCGCTGCCGACGGCACGCGTCTCGCCAAGCGTCACGGTGCAGCGACGCTTCACGATCTCGCGCTACTGGGCTCGGACGCCGCTCGCGTGCGCAGCTTGCTCGCAGCGAGTGCCGGCTTGTGCGAACCCGATGAACCCGTCACCACGAGTGCGCTCGTCGCCCGCTTCGACGCGGCACGGCTCCCCCGCAACTCGTGGATCTACGTCTGATCATCTCACTCGAACGTGCCGCGACTCGGTAACGTTCTCGGCGATCACGGAGGGCCCCGATGCCGGCGATCGTCGCAGAAGCAATCGTGAAAACATACGGCAGAGTGACCGCGCTCGATAGTCTCGACATCGATGTCGAGGAAGGCACTGTGTTCGGCCTGCTGGGTCCGAACGGTGCGGGCAAGACCACGGCCGTGCGCGTGCTCACCACGTTGCTGCGACCCGATTCCGGTCGCGTCGAAATCGCGGGCATCGACGTGCTCGCGCACCCCGAGCGAGCGCGGCGCATCATCGGCGTGTCCGGTCAACAGGCGGCGGTCGACGACTACCTCACCGGACGCGAGAACCTCGAAATGTTCGGTGAGCTGTATCAGCTGCCGCGCACCAAGGCGCGCGCCCGCGCGAACGAGCTCCTCGAGCACTTCGACCTCGCAGCCGCGGCGGACCGTCCGGTGAAGGGATACTCAGGTGGCATGCGTCGGCGCCTCGACCTTGCCGGCGCGATCGTGTCGCGACCGCGGGTTCTGTTCCTCGACGAGCCCACCACCGGCCTCGACCCGCGGAGCCGCAACGACCTGTGGGAGGTCATCACCGACCTCGTGCGACTCGGCACCACGGTGTTGCTCACCACGCAGTACCTCGAAGAAGCCGATCGGCTCGCCGGCGACATCGCCGTGGTCGACCACGGTTCGGTGATCGCGCGGGGTACCGCCGACGAACTGAAGCGCAAAGTCGGTGGCGAGCGACTCGACGTGGTGGTCGCGCAACGTTCCCAGCTCGAGATCGCCGCGGCAACCCTGCGCGCGATAGCCGGCGCCGAACCGGTCGTCGATGCGCGCATACGCGAGATCAGGGTGCCCGTGCGTGGCATCGGCGCGCTCACCGAGGCGGTTCGGCGTTTCGACGAGATCGGCCTCGAGGTGCTCGACATCGCGTTGCACAGGCCGAGCCTCGACGACGTGTTCCTCGCGCTCACCGGCCACACCGCGGACGCCGCGACAAACCCATGAGCATCAGCATGCGTTCCGCGCTCCACGACGGCGGCGTCGTGACCCGACGAAACATCCTCAAGATGAAGCGCCTGCCCGACATCGTCGTGTTCGCCACGATCCAGCCGATCATGTTCGTCCTGCTGTTCTCGTACGTCTTCGGCTCCGCGATCACCGTGCCGGGCGTGAGCTACCGCGAGTTCCTCATGGCCGGCATCTTCACCCAAACCGTGGCGTTCGGGTCGGCCAACACATGCATCGGTCTGGCCGATGACCTCCAAAAAGGCATCATCGAGCGTTTCCGCTCACTCCCGATGTCGCGCAGTGCGGTCCTGATCGGACGCACCACCGCGGACCTGCTGAACAACTTCTTCGTGGTGGTCGTGCTGACCGGCAGCGGGCTCGTCGTCGGATGGCGCATTCGTACGGGCGTGCTCGACGCAATTGCCGGCCTCGTGTTGCTGTTGTTGTTCGCATATGCGATGAGCTGGATCAGCGCACTCGTCGGGCTGAGCGTGCGCAGCGTCGAGGTGGCGCAGAGCGCCGGGTTCATCTGGCTGTTCCCGTTCACCTTCGTCTCGAATGCGTTCGTGCCAACCGCCGGAATGCCCCGCGTGCTGCGCGTGGTCTCGGAGTGGAATCCGATCACCGCGGTGACCACGGCGTTACGCAAGTTGTTCGGCAACACCAACGAGCAGCTTGCGCCCTACACCAGCTGGCCCGATCGTCACGCGATCCCGCTTGCCTTTGCCTGGTGCGTGCTGATCCTCTGGGTGTTCGTACCGCTTTCGGTGCGCCGCTACCGCATCGCGACGTCGCGCTGAGCTCCGAACCCAGCAGGTCCGTGCTCGAGCTGTTCGGCGCTCCCCGCGCTCGACACGCGCAACTCGACACCGAGACGTTCGAGCAGGTCGTGATCCGCTGAGTCGCCGGGGTTCGGGGTAGTGAGCAGCCGATCGCCGAGGAAGATGCTGCTCGCGCCGGCATGCAGGCACAACGCCTGCAGCTCGTCGCTCATATCCGCCCGGCCGGCCGAGAGCCGCACGACCGACTTCGCCATCATGATGCGCGCCGCCGCAATGGTACGGACCAACTCGAGGCCGTCGAGCTCGGCCACGCCGTACAGAGGGGTGCCCGGCACCTGCACGAGAAGGTTCACCGGCACGCTCTCAGGATGTGGATCGAGGGCGGCGAGCTGCACGAGCAGGCCGGCACGCACGGCTCGCGATTCGCCCATGCCCACGATGCCACCGCAGCACACCTTGATACCCGCTGTTCGGACGTGGCCGAGCGTCTCGAGGCGGTCCTCGTAGGTGCGTGTGGTGATGATGGTGCCGTAGAACTCGGGCGACGTGTCGAGGTTGTGGTTGTAGAAGTCGAGCCCGGCCGCGGCGAGCCGCACGGCCTGCGCCTCGCTGAGCATGCCGAGTGTCACGCACGTCTCCATGCCCAAATCGGCAACCGCCTCGATGTGCTCCGCGACCTGCTCGACCTGGCGATCGTTCGGCGCGCGCCACGCGGCGCCCATGCAAAACCGCGTGGCCCCCGCGGCTCGTGCGTTGCGCGCCGCGGCAACGACGTCGGTGGTGGCCATGAGCCGCTCCGGCACCAGCCCGGTGTCGTACTTCGACGACTGCGGGCAATAGGCGCAGTCCTCGGGGCACGCTCCCGTTTTCACCGAGAGCAACATCGCGCCTTCGACGACGTTGGGGTCGAACGTTGCGCGGTGCACCGCTTGGGCCTCGGCCAGAAGGTCGTTGAACGGACGCCCGAGGAGCGCAACGGTTTCGGCTACCGACCAGTCGTGACGTAGTTCGCTCATGCTCCCAGGTTCCGTGGAATGAGGGCCCGGGTCAAGTCGACGCGGCGGCGCGTGCCTCGGCCACACCGGCGACGTGCTCGGTGGCAGTGTGCAATGCCCGCTGCGCGCGTTCGAGGAACGCCGCGGCTCCGTCATGGTCACCCGGATCAGCCACGTAGCTCCACACGAGAAGGCACGTGGGACCATCGTCACGAATCGTGGTGGTGGCCTGGTACAACGCCACCGGGGCGCCCGCCACGATCGCATAACAGCGTCGCCACGGCGGCTCGAACGACAGCGTCTCCTCCACGAGGTCAAAGTCACCGAGCCCGAACGCGAGAGTCGCGCCGGGACCGTGTGGCGGCGGATCACCGTCGGCCACGTATCCCGCGGTGGTCAGCAGCTCCACGAACGCGTGCCACACGAGGTCGCGGGGCGCGGCCACGGGTCGCTCGATCACGAACGTCTGGTACGGCGCCCGGTTGGTCACGAGGTCCCCTCCTTGTTCGAACGATTCTGGTGCCCAGTCAACCGACCGCGAGCGAGGACGCGTCGGGGTCAGCGGAATGCAGGGAGGACATCGTCGGCGAAGGT
The DNA here is from genome assembly GCA_031393535.1 of Actinomycetes bacterium. GTDB lineage: Bacteria > Actinomycetota > Acidimicrobiia > Acidimicrobiales > WLNW01 > WLNW01. The sequence goes on from JANMVY010000098.1 coordinate 6,216, forward strand.
GCGCATCCAGGTGTACTGGTCGGACACGAACTGGCTGACCACCAGGTTGCGCACCCCGTACGACGCCACTTCGTGCAATCGCGCGATGCAGTGCTCGGGGGGCCCCGCAATGGTGCCTTGACGTGCCAAGTAGTCCCGCAGACCCCACTTGTCGATGAGCTCGTTGTTCGGGTTGGTGCCGCCGGGTTGCGCGTGATGGCGCGACTGGTACTCACCCATGAGGCCACGCACCCGCGCTTTCAGCGCTTCGGGTAGGCCTTTTCCTTCGAGGGTGAAGCGGAACACGTGATTCGCGGTTCCTGCGAGCACCGACGGAATGAGGTCGATACCAGCCTGCTCGGTCGGCGCGAACAGCAGGTTGCACATGTGCCATATCTCGATGTCGTCGACATTGCGTCCGGCCTCGGCGGCACCCGCGCCGATGTGGTCCATCGCAACGTCGAGACGCTCCTTCGTGAGACAGTTCGACAGGATCACGCCATCGGCGAGGCGACCAGCCAGGCGTTGCGTGCGTGGTCCTTCGGCGGCGAGCCACACCGGCACGGGCGTCGGATCATCGAGCCAATGAAGGCCGAGGGTGGCCCCGTTCCACTCGACGCTGCGGCCTGCGGTGAGCTCGCGCACCGCGTGGGCGCATGCTTGCAGCTCCGCGACCGTCGACGGTCGTACACCGATGTTGCGCAACGCACTGTCACCTGACGACATGCCGTAGCGGAACCGGCCGTCGGCGATCTGCTGCACCGACGCGCACGCGGACGCGATCACCGCAGGATGTCGGGTCATGGGGTTCGAAACGGTGATGGCGAGGTTCGGGCGCTCGGTGAGCATCGCGGCGAAGGTCATCATGGTGAAGCACTCGGCCCACAGCGATTGCGAGTCACCGCAGGTGAGCATGTCGAAGCCGATGGCGTCGGCGTCGCGCAGCCATCGGCGATATTCGTCGAACGACCGGATCGTGGTTCCGGTACCGAACTGCAGCCGTGGCACGCTCATGCTCGCTCCCCATCGCATCGCCTTCGGTGAGAATAGGGTGAGAAACCCACCGGGCTCACCGTGGTCTCACCTTGTGCAGGTAAGCATGCCTTCTGTGAACAGCTCCAGTGCCGCCACCATCCTCGTAGTCGACGACGACCGGGCCATCCGAGAGTCGCTCGATCGCGCCCTCGCGCTTGAGGGGTACCGGGTGATCGCGGCGAGCGACGGCGCACAGGCGCTCGATCTCGTGGCCGCGCACAATCCCGCCGTGGTCGTGCTCGATCTCATGATGCCCAACGTCGACGGGCTCACCGTCTGCCGTCGGCTGCGCGCGCGGCGCGACCGCACACCGATCCTCATGCTGACCGCGCGCACCGAGACGTCCGACCGCGTCTCCGGTCTCGACGCGGGCGCGGACGACTACCTCGCGAAGCCGTTCGACCTCGACGAGTTGCTCGCTCGAATCCGCGCACTGCTGCGACGCACCAAGGGCGAAACCGACGACGCGGGGTTACAGGTCGCCGATCTCGTGCTCGACACGGCAGGCCGTCGGGCGGCCCGAGCGGGCCGCGACATCGAGCTGACGAAGACCGAGTTCGACCTGCTCGAGTTGCTCGTCCGCAACGCCGGGGTCGTGCTCGACCAGTCGACGATCTACGAACGCATCTGGGGCTACGACTTCGGCCCCGATTCGAAGAACCTGGCGGTCTACGTCGGATACCTGCGACGCAAGACCGAGAACGAGGGCGAAAGTCGACTCGTCCACACGGTGCGCGGTGTGGGGTACGTGGTGCGCCCCGGATGAGCCTGCGCCTGCGCATCGTGCTGTCGCTCGCGGCACTCGCCGCTGCGGCCACCTCGATCGCGTGCGGTACCGCGTACTTCTCGACGAGGTCACGCCTCTACGAGGAGGTCGACCGATCGATCACCGAGGTCCAACGGGCGGTCGTGCGCCTCTACGACCGCCCTCTCAACCGGCCGGGCGACAACAACTCAGGGATCGGCCCGGGCAACTCGGGCACTTTTTCTCCGCCGAGCCTCCGCGAGATCGAGAACCGCACGCGTCAGCTCGTGTACGCGACGCAGTTCATCGACCAGTCGGGCACGATCGTCGCCACCCCCGCCTCGGAGTTGACCTCACGGCCCCTACCCGTCGACTCCGACGACCGCAAGATCGCGGCCGAGGGTGGGTCGATCCTACGCGATGTCTCGACCGACCAGGTCGACCTCCGCATCCTCACGGTTGCGATCCCCGGTCGCGGCGCCGTGCAGATCGCCCGCGACCTCTCGGAAACCCACAACGTGCTCGACGCGCTGCGCACTCGGTACGTCACCCTCGCACTCGTGGTGAGCGGCATCGCGGCCGCCCTCGGTTTTTGGATCGCACAGCGGGTCACGCGACCGCTTCTGCAACTCACCGCCGCGGTCGAGCGCGTGAGCATCACCGGCCAGCTCGACCACGCGGTCGATGGCGAAGGCAAAGACGAGACCGGCCGGCTGGCCGCCGCGTTCAATGGCATGCTCGGTGCGTTGGCGCGCTCACGTGAGCAACAGCAGCAGCTCGTGCAGGACGCAGGTCACGAGCTGCGCACGCCGCTCACGTCTATTCGCACAAACGTGTCGGTGCTGCGAAAGCACGACCGTCTCAGCCCCGAGCAGATGGCCCGAACGGTCGATGACCTCTCGAGCGAGCTCATCGAGCTGTCAACCCTCGTCAACGAGATCATCGAGCTCGCGACCGATGCCCGCGATGATGAACCCATGCAATTGACCGACCTCCGGTCGATCGTGGAACGCAGCGCGGAACGAGCCGAGCGTCGCGCGGGACGAACCGTTTCGATCGTCGCCGACGGGTCGGTCGTCAACGTTCGCGTGAACGCAGTGGAACGGGCCGTTGGCAACCTCATAGACAACGCGGCCAAGTTCGACGACTCCGGCCGGCCGATCGACGTGACAGTGCGCAATGGCAGCATTGCGGTGCGCGATCACGGGCCGGGCATCGCGGCTGAAGATCTCGAACACGTCTTCGACCGCTTCTACCGTGCCGCCGCCGCGCGAAGCAAGAACGGCTCAGGCCTCGGACTCGCCATCGTGCGCGACATCGTCACCGCACACGGCGGGTCGGTCAAGGTCGTCAACGCCGAGGACGGCGGCGCAGTGTTCACGATCGAGCTGTCCGCCACCTGAACTGTCAAGATGCGCAGGGTGACGCATCTTGACGGGCAAGGTGGTCGTCGTGTGCGGGTGAACGCAGTGGTCCCCGACCCGATCTGGGGCGCCTCGCTCGAGGATCATTACGCGGCCATCGCATCGCGGCGGGCCAATCTGTGCACGTGAGCCAGCCTCGCGGTCGGACCGCGATGTTTTCGGGACCTCCGACCTATCTCCCCCGGAGGTTCAGGTTCCGTAGGATGATCGATGCGGTGCCGCTGCGCAGCGCGGGGAAGGCCGAACCGTCTTGCATCCGCTGATCGGGCCCGACGAAGTTCGTGCGTGGCACGAGCACGGGTTTCTCGACATCAGGCGGCAAGTGGTATCCGCGGCCGACCTGAACGAGCTGCTCGCGTTGCTGGCCCCGCTGGTGACGGGCTGGTCCGCGTTACCTGCGGGCTACGCGCAAGACCTCGGTTCTGGCGATGCCTGCTCGCCAACCTTGCCCGAGGTGATCTACGCCAGCCGCCTTCGTCCCCGGCTGGTGCGAACCGCGGGCTTCGTGCGACTACGTAGCATCGCGAGCGCCCTGTTCGATGGACGCCCCGTAAGCCTGCACTTCGACCACATCGTGGCGAAACCGCCGGGCGCGCCCGCGACGGCGTGGCACCAAGACGTCGCGTTCGACCCGACCTTCGACATGCCGATGGCGGCCGTGTGGTTGCCCTTCGTCGACGTCGACGCGTCGAACGGTGCAATGCGATTCGTCCCGGGCAGTCACCTCGGCGAGATCGCCGAGCATGTTCCCCATGGTCGTCATGGTCGCCGCGCCGAAGGTGTCGACACTGCGAGCGCTATCACCTGCGCGTTGACCGCAGGCGCGGTCTGCGTGCACATGCCACGCACGCTGCACGCATCGACCGCGAACTCGAGCGATCGCGACCGCCTCGCGTGGGTGGTCAAGTTCGTCCCCGACGACCACTCGCCGGTCCACCGCGCGATCGCCGCGCGACGGGCGCGGCGACGGCCGGTGACCGTGCGCGACCCCGCGCCGTGATCCGCTCGCCCCGCGAGCGGCTCGGTCACTCGTCGGCGGCCCAATGGGTGCGCAGATCCTGCAACCACGCCGGGTAGTCGAGCGGTGGATCAGGCAGCGGGGTCACGCCGTGCGAGGCGAGCGCGGCATCGAACAGCTCGGGTTCCTCGCCCCACGAGCGCGGGTCGCCCATCATCACCTCGTACATGACTGCCCCGTGCGGGCCCGCGACAAACGGTCCGAACGCCGCTCCGAGCGGCAGCTCGATGTGCGACCCGGCCGGGCAACTGACGTCGCCGCACCACACGTCGCCCTCGAGCACGAACACGATGTGCGGGCTGAAGTGGCCGTGGCGGCGCACGATCATGCCCGGGTCGTACTTCGCGTACAGCGAGAGGTACTGCGGCTCGGGCGAGAACGCAAGCCACTTCTCGTGGACGAACGACTCGGAGCCATCGGAGTTGCGTTGGGCGCGCACCTTTTGCCACGGCACATCGGGGTCGTCGAGGTGTCGGATGGTCGGCCCGAGGCCGGCGATTCTCGGACTGTCGGGTGCGGTCATGGCATCTCCCCCGCGCGATCGGTGTTCGCTCGCACCGTAATCGACGCCGCCGGCCGTTTGTCCGGTTCCGGCGCGCTGCGCGCGAGCAGCTGCGCTCCGCTGGCGTACGCGTCGGTCAGCCCTGCTTCGAACCCTCCCCACAACACCTGCTTGGTCGCGCGCAGCGCGGCCGGTGAGTTCTTGGCGATGCGTTCTGCGAGCTGCTGCGCGCGCTCTCGAAGAAGCTCGGGTGGGTCGACGACCTCGCTGAGGATGCCGAGCTGGTATGCGCGTTCGACGCTGAGGCGCTCGTGACGACCGACCAAGGCCATGCGCAGCACCGACTCCATCGGCGACTTCCGCGCGAGGGTTATGCCCTCGTACGCCACGACTTGGCCGATCGAGACATGTGGGTCGACGAACGTCGCCCCCGCCGCAGCGATCACGATGTCGGCGTCGGCCACGAAGTGCAAACCTCCGCCGGCACAGACGCCGTTGACCGCGGCGATGACCGGCTTCCAGATGCCCAGGTGCCAGCTCGTGAACCGCAAGGTCGCATCGCGCGTCTGGCGGCTGAACTTGCGCATCGCCTCTTTGTCCCGAGCAATCTGCACGACGTCGACGCCCGTCTGGAACGCCGATCCGTTGCCGGTGTTCACGATCACTCGCACATCCGGATCGGCATCGAGCTCGAGCCAGGCCGTCTCGAGCTCGCCCATCATCGTGGCGTTCATGGCGTTGCCTGCGTCGGGCCGGTCGAATATCAACCAACCGACGTGCCCGTACCGCTCGACCTGCAACGTGCTGTACGCGCGCATTTCGCTCATGGCGCGGGAACCTACCCCTTCCCCTACGCTTCTTCGAGCGCGGTCGACCCGGCGTGGATCGAATCGTTCGGGCGATCGCTGCGGTGCGAAGGGGGAACGCGCATGGGCGAGGGGAACGGGTTCGTGCCGCTGGTGTCGGTGGAAGACCTGCCCGACGACCTGCGGGCGCAATGGGAGGCCACGACACGCCCCGGTCTGCGCGATTTCCTGCGCATGATGGCCAACGCGCCCGACCACTTTCGCCGCTTCAGCGCCGTGAACAGCGCGCTGCGCACCGACAACCACCTCGGCCCGCGCCTGACCGAGCTCGTCCGGCTGGCCATGGCGCAGACCACGCGTTGCCAGGTCTGTCTTGCCGGACGCGCACCCGATGCAGTTGACGCCGGCCTCACCGAGGAGATGGTGGCCGAGATCGGCGCCGCGACGCCGCGTCAGATGACACCCGCGGAACATGCGGCGGTGTCGTTCGCGTTGAAGTTCGGCACCGACCACTTCTCGATCACCGATCACGACCGCACCGCACTTCACGCCCATTTCGACGCGGAGCAGATCGTCGAGCTCGGGCTGTTCTGCGCGTTGTGCATGGTCGGTCGCTTCTCGATGCTCGCCGGCCTCGAGGAGCAGTGGTGCCCGGTGTGATCAGCCGGCATCCCACACGCACGGCAGCGCGTTGACCATTCGGAAACCGAGACCGGTGAGGCCGACGCCGTCGGTGGTCTCGAGGCGCAGGTTCGCCATGCGGTCGAGCACCGCGGTCAGCATCACGTCGAGCTCCATGCGTGCGAGATGCACACCGAGACAGTGATGCTTCCCGAATCCGAACGTCACGTGGCGGTCGGGGTGCTCGCGGGTGATGTCGAAGCGATCCGGTTCGGGCCACTCCTCCGGGTCGTGATTGGCCGAGCCCGCGTTCACGTTCACGGGACAGCCCGCGGGGATCATGACCCCGCCCAACTCGATGTCGCGGGTGGTGAGCCGCCCCCAGGCCACGAGCGGCTGTTCGAGCCGCAACGACTCTTCGATCGCGTTCGCCGCGAGCGACCGATCGGCCCGCAACAACGCAAGCTGGTCAGGGTGGGTGAGCAGCAGGTAGAGCAGCACACCGAACGCGCGGTAGGTGGTGCTGGTACCACCTACGAGCAGCAACCGCACGAAACCGTTGATCTCGTCGTCGGACAGCGGATGACGATCGATGTCGACATCGACATCGACATCTTCGTCGGCGACGGTCGCGTTGACGAGGATCGAGATGAGGTCGCGCTGCGGCGTAGCGCGGCGGGCCGCGCACAGCGGGCCGATGTAGTTCGCCATACCAGTGGTGGCCTCGAGGCGTCGCTCGGGTGTCTCAACCGACGAGGTCATGACGATCGCCCACTCGAAGAACTGCGCGAGGTCGTGCTCGGGCAACCCCAAGGCTTCGACGATCACCTGCGCGGGGATGAAGGCCGCGAAGTCAGCGTAGAGGTCCGCGCGGCCGAGTGGTGCGAGCTGCGCGATGGCACGGTGCACGATCGGCTCGACGATCTCGGTACGCCACCATCGCATCTCGCGTTTCGAGAACGCTCCCTGAAGCAGCAACCGCTGGCGTTTGTGCGCCGGGGAATCCATGCCCAGCATGTTGGGCCCGATCATCGATGTCAACGTCGGCGCGTACCACTGGTTCGAGAACACCGCATCGTTGCGGAGCACGTCGACCACGCTGCGATAGGAGTACGCGGTGAAGGTGTTCTCCGCTGCGAACGCGCCGATCACCGGCACACCGAAGTGCTCGCCGATACCCCCTCGATGCACCGGGCATTCGGCGAGCAGGCGGTGATACGTCGGATACGGATCGTCGACGAGACCGGCACCAAAGCTGCGGTTGCGCGCATCGTCGGCGTCCGAACGACCGATCGTGCCGGTTGCCTTGTCGAGCCGTTCGGCCATGCTGTCCCCTTGAGAGATGGGCTGCTTCGAGATTGGCTATTTCACCGACGCACGCATGCGGGTGGTGCGGTGCACCGGGTCGGTGTCGATCTTCGGGATGACGTGCTCGCCCATGAGGCGGATCATCTCGAGCGACTGCTCCTGCGTGGCGCACCCGAGGCCGAACACGAGTTGGTCGGCGCCCGATGCCTCCCACCGCTTGCACTGCCCGAGCGCTTCGCCGGGATCGCCGCAGATCACCGCGCCGATGTCGGCCATGGCCTTGATCGTGGCCGCGTCGTACTGCGGGATGAGCTCGGGCCAGTAGGGCACGAACTCGGGATGCGGGAACGTGTCGTGGTAGCGGAACACGTTGCTTTGGAGATAGTCGAGTTTCGCGTCGATGGCGGACTGCACGGCCGCCTGGCCGCTCTCGGCCACGAACGCGGCGCTCGTGATGCAGATGTTGTCGTTGACGAAGGCGCCGATGGGCTCGGCGTTCTTGATCGCGTTCTTGTACGTCTTGACGATCGGTTCCATGTCGTTCAGGTCGCCAACCGAGAATCCGAGCACGCCGAGACCCTTGTGCGCGGCCATCTCATAGCTCGAGGTGTTACCGGCCGCGTACCACATCGGCGGGTGCGCCTTGCCGTACGGCTTGGGCAGGATCTTCCGCGGTGGCAACGACCAGTACTTCCCGTCGTAGCCCTGATACTCGTCTTGGAGCCACATCTTCGGGAACTCGGCGATCACGTCCTCCCAGATCTCGCGAGTGATGGTGGTGCTCTCGATACCCGGCAGGAAGCCCAGAATCTCGTGGCTGCCCGCACCGCGGCCAGTGCCGAACTCGAACCGGCCGTTCGAGATGTGATCGAGCATCGCGACACGCTCGGCCACCTTCGCCGGATGATTCACCTGCGGCAACGGATTGAAGATGCCGCTCACGATGTGAATGCGTTCGGTCGCATGGGCCAAATAGCCACAGATCACGTCATTGGCCGACAGGTGGCTGTACTCGTCGAGGAAATGGTGTTCGGGCACCATCACGTACTTGAAGCCCGCCTTGTCAGCAGCCTTCGCCAGCTCCAACTCGTCCATGATGACGGTGTGCTCGGCGTTGGGGTCGTTCTCGCGCCGGAACTTCGGGACGTAGTTCTGGATGAAGATGCCGAATTCCATGGCTGCAATGACTCCCCGGTGACGGAACGATCGAATCCGACGCACACAGAACCGCCGCCCGCCGCCCCGCGCGAAATGTAGTGCAGCGACGCGCCCGCTGCGTCGGCGTGCGAGCATGAGGCCATGATGCCTCCCGACGAATCCGCTGACCGTCTTTCGCTTCGCCAACTGGTCGAGCAGTACGCGCGGGGCGCTGACACGCGCGACGCGATCCTGTTCGCCGACGTGTTCACCGACGACGCGACCCTGCACACCAGCCGGGGCAAGATCGTCGGTCGCGACGAGTTGCTCACCATCGCACCGCGCCTCGAGCGCTATCGGGTCACCATGCACCTCGTCGCCAACCACTACGTGACGTTCGACGACGCCGACCACGGGTACGGTGTCGCGTACTGCCAGGCCTCGCACGTACGCGAAGTCGACGGCGTCGATTGGGTGTACGTGATGCAGATCGCGTATCACGACATCTATACGCGAGAGGCGCGGGGCTGGCGCATCCAGGAGCGCCGTCTCGACCTGTTGTGGGAGGAGGACCGCCCACTCAAGGCCACCTGACCTGCGGCCGGCGCAGACATCAACGTCGACGGCGGGAGCGACTCTGATGTCACCGCGAGTGCCGGTGGTCTGACCATCACCAGGGTGGGCGTTGGGCCAGGTTGCCCGCAATGCGATGCGCGCGGGAACTGCGGCCCCCGTCGTGTCGTTGGATGGTCATGAGCCCACGCAACGCCCGTGCCCTGCTCGGTCTCGTCCTCGTCGTCGCGGTGATCGCCGTGGTCGTGGCGCGCCGCACCTCGGCTGACGACCTCGCGTCGGTCACGAGCATTTCGTCGGTCGACGAGCTTCCCGTGCAGCGCGCGAGTGCGCCCGCGGTGATCGCGACGGGATGGCTCAACACGGCGCCACTCGACGCCGTGTCGATAGCGGGCAAAGTGGTGTTGTACGACTTCTGGACGTTCGGTTGCGTCAACTGCCGCAACACGTTGCCGTGGGTCAAGGCCTGGCACGCGCGGTATGCGAGCGACGGCCTCGTGGTGCTGTCCATCCACACACCCGAGTTCTCCTACGAGGCCGAGCCGGACGCCGTCGCGAGCTTCGTCCAAAAGAACGCGATCACGTACCCCGTGGCCCTCGACCCCGACAGCGCGACGTGGCACGCGTTCGCAAATCGCTATTGGCCCGCGTTCTACCTGCACGATCGTGACGGACGCCGGCGGCTGACCCACTTCGGCGAAGGTGCGTACGCCCAGACCGAGGATGCGATACGCGCGCTGCTCGGCGTGGCCGCGGAATCGCCCCGTGCAAGCGTGACATAGCACGAGGTAACGTGCGCTACAGGCACGACCCGGGTGCGCACATGCGAGCAGGCGTATTCGTCGGGGTCGACCAGCCGTTGTCGGTAGAGGACCTCACACCGCTTCCACCCGGACCGAATGACGTTGTCGTGCAGATCGACGCGAGCGGCGTATGCCAATGCGACGCGGCGGTGATCGGCGGTCACCTTCCGTGAGCCGCACCATCGATCCTGGGCCACGAGGTCACCGGCATCGTCGTCGACACCGGCTCGCGGGTCACGCGCGTCCGTGTGGGTGACCGCATCGTCAGCTCGGGCCTGCCGGCATGCTCGAGTTGCTTCTATTGCGTGCGCGGGCAGACGCACCTGTGCGAGCACACGTTCTCGCTCTCGGACACACCACGAGCAGCGTCGTCACCATCGTGGGCATGCCGTCGGCCGAGTCCACCGTGTCCTTCAACGGACTCGAGCTCTTTCTCGACGCCAAGGAGATCCGCGTGTCGAACATGGGCTCGTCGCAGATTCGTAGCGATTTCCCGCGCTATGAGGCGCGCGACCAGATCGATCATGATCGGCCGGAACTCTCGAGTCGCGCGCGTCGTTGGGAGGGCACCAGGTTGTCGCCGACCCCAACACCCGCCCAGGAAGGGGCCCGGATGCGCCGATCGAACGCGGGTGCCCGAGAGACAGGCGCGTTGCACGAACGAAGGTGCGCGTGACCGCTGGTGGGTATTTCGCGCTGTTCGGCGCAGGCATCGCGTCCTTCCTCGCACCGTGCGTGCTCCCTCTCGTGCCCGCCTACCTCGGCATGGTCGCCGGCGACGCAGCCGACGAGGGAACCAGCGTTCGCGGCGCCGCGCTGTTCGTGGGCGGTTTCGCATCGGTGTTCGTCGCGCTCGGCGCGCTCGCCGGACGAGTCGGCGCCAGCCTCGACGACGTCGGCGATGTGCTCCGGCGAGGTGGTGGCCTGGTCATCATCGCGCTCGGTGTCGCACTCCTGTTGTCGCGAGCGGGCCGCGGCATACGCGAGCGCCGAGTTCTGCACCGCGTGGCCCTCACCGGCCACATCACCAGACCCGTTGCGCTCGGTGTCGCCTTCGGGGCAGCGTGGACTCCGTGCGTCGGGCCGCTGCTGGGCGCGGCGCTGGTGACGGCCGCACGTTCGGCCGACGCGTGGCGCGGCGCGACGTTGCTGTTCGCATACGCACTCGGCGTGGGCCTGCCGTTCGTCGCCGCATCGTTGACCCTGAGTTCATCGCCGGCGCTGCTGCGCCGCATGCGACGCGTGTCCGCCCGACTCGTCCCGGTGTCGGCGGCAACTCTGATCGTGCTCGGCGGCCTGCTCGCCACTGGCACCTATGACAAGGTCGTCGGGCAGTTGGCGCGAGTCGCGCCGGGCGCAGCGTGATCTGCGAGTCGGATACCCCGGCGGGGATGCGGCCGCGAGCCGGTACGCGCCGCGTCACTCGTGTGGGTGTTCATCGACCATGACTCGACGCCCACCTCGACGGGCTGTGATGATGTCGTCGTGACAGCTCGCGGTGACATCGAAAATCTCATGGCGCTGTATACCGAAGCCCTCGACGACGCGCGCTTCACGAATCTCGGCGAGCTCTTCGCGGACGCCACGGTGACCATCGAGGGCGGGCCTCACGACGGAGCGAGGGCAGCCGGTCGCCACGCGGTTCGCGATCTCTACGAGGCCATCGTCGCGCTCGACACCGACGGCCGCACGGGTACTCGCCACTTCATCAGCAACACCTTCGTGCAGATCGACGGTGCTCGTGCAACGGCCCGGTCGTACTTCGCGGTGAGCCAGCAAACCGCAACGCTCCCGCTGCAGATGGTCGCGTGCGGTGCCTACCGCGACGAGTACCGCTGCGTCGACGACGTGTGGCTATTCGCCACCCGCCACATCGTCTGCGACCAGGTCGGCGATCTCCGCCAGCACATGCGCTGAGCTGCACACGCATGCTCCGGCGCAGCACGACGCGTCACGACAACGCGAACCAGACCTCGCTGCACGCAGCCGAACACGCCGTGGCTTGCACGCGCAATGCGACACTCGGCGAGTCGGCCTCGACCGCGAATACGAGGTTGCCGGTGATGGTGCCCCCGTCGAGCAGGTCGGCGGAACGGTCGAGTGGCGCCGGAACGACCACGGGGTACTCGGCGTCGCGGTGCTCGCGCGCTGCGCTTCCGAACGCGGAGGACACCAGTGCGCCGGAAATGCCGTCGAAGGTCGTCTGCTTCGAGCTCGCCCGATAGGTGACCGTGATCGTCACCATGACATAGCGCAACCCGATCGGCGCGTCGAGGGGCTCGCGATACGTGCCGGGTCCCGATGGCGGCACCAACGCAAGCGATGACGGCGTGGCGATGCGCGACGAGGGTGCCACCGCGGCGCCCGGCGCGGGTCCGGCCGATGCGGACGATGTGGCCGCCACCGTGCCGCTCGCGACCCGCCCCTGTCGATCGCCGGCCGCGCCGCCACCGTCGCGATGGCCGACCGCGAAACCGATGCCTGCGCCGAGCAACAACGACGCGACGATCGAAACCACCAGTTGCGGGGTGCGCCACTTGGCAACCGGCTCGGGTTCCCATCGGGGCTCTGACGCATGCGCCCAGGGGGGCACGACCGCTGGAACATGGCCGATGGTTGAACGCACGACGTTCGCAGTGGCGGCCACCTCGACGCTCGTCGACATACCGGCCAAAGCTTCGTCGAGCTTGTCCGTTGCAACGTACGGGCCATCGACCGAAGGCCACCCAGGGAGCTCATCGACGAGGTCGAGATCGGGCGGTGCCGGGAGCGCGGACAGATCGATCAGGCCGGTCGCCTCGATCGGGTCGAGCACACCGAACGGTTCCGGCGGATCGGCATCGTCGGCGAAGGTCGATGACATCGGGCCACGACGTCGCAGGCCGCGCGCCCGCGCCACGCGTCGCGATGGTCGCGCCGGGTCGCCCGGCGGAGTCGGGCTCGGCATCGGGCTCAGAGTTGTTCATGCTGTCGCGTCTCCGTGTCGGGTCGCGCCGAGACAACGGCGCCGCGAGCGTAACGAGCACGCTGGCCACGATCGGCGATAGCCGCCCCTTCATCCCGCTTACCACGCACACGGCGCAGGCCATGACCGGTCGCTGCGATACGTTCGCGAGATGGACCACACCAACGAGCAAGCGGTCATCAGCGAGGCGCTGCGTTTCGTGGGCCGCACGCCGGTATTGGTCGCCACGCTGGCCGAGCAGCTCGCGGCACGCGGCCTGCTCGACTTTCTCGGCAGCGACGACGAGGTCGACCGTGTCCGTGCGGTCGGCGACCTGCTCGACCTCAGCGACCAATTGTGGACCACGATCGACGGTGCGCTCACAGTGCGACGCGACCTGCGGATCGACGCCACCGTTTTCACGCACCGAGTGTCCGCCGAGGAGATCGCCCGAGATGCGGTCGTCTACACACCCGACCTCGTCGCGATCGATCAGGATCTCGACTTCACCAGTCGACTTGCGCTGCTCGACGGGCGCGGCACGCTCGAGTTGGTGTTCAACGACACCGACACCGACACCGACACCGACACCGACACCGACGAAACCGAAGGCGAGCGCGGAGACGGCACCGCGCTCTTCGAGCTCGGTGCGTTCGTCGGACCGGCCGGATGGCTCGCCGAGTTCTCGCCCGGCGACCTCGTGGCCTTCACCCGGCGCGGTGCTCTCATCGAGGTCGCGCCGGCCGGCGCACACGTGGCCGACGGCGCCCCAGAGGCGGCACGTCTGCGCGAGCGCTACGACGCGATCGCCGAGGGCGCGGCAGAGGCCGTCGAGATCGACATCGTCGTACTCGACGCGCTGATCCATGACGTTGATTTGTGGGCGACGCCGACCCGGCCGATCGGCGACGTGCTCGGCGATGCCGGCCTCGATTTCGACCGTGGGTTCATCGGGCCGTCCGACCGCCCATGGGAGATGCCGGACGCGTCGACCCGGTTGCTCCGATTGATGCTCGCGACCGAGTTCGGGTTCAGTGTGTGTTGCCACGACGCGTTCGACATCGCGGTCGACGCGTTCGATACCTTCGACCACCCGACAATGGCCGAGGGCATCGATTGGCAGGCCGTCGGCAAGGCGTTGGTGCACTCCGACGTCGCGCGTGCGCTCGTCGCCCTCGCGTCCCCCGTGGAAGGCCGACCCGCCGCGCGTGTCGCCGACTTCGCAACTCGCCTTGCGAGCCGCGACCAGCACAGCCGAGCGGCGGGCGCATTCATCACCGCGCTCGTGCTCGACGAATCGGGCGAGGCCGAGACTGCGGCAGCCGTGCTCGAAGCGGCGGTCGAGGCTGATCCCAGGTTCGGTCCGGCGGCCGAAGAACACGCCCGCGTCCTGGCCGATCAGGGCGAGCTCGATCGCGCGATCGACGTCCGTCAACGACTCGGGTTCGCACGAGACCCCGAGCTCGAGTACTTGCTGTCGCTGCGGGCGCCCCGACGAGCGACCGCCGGGCGCAACGACCCGTGTCCGTGCGGCTCGGGCAAGAAGTTCAAGCGCTGTTGCCTCGACAAGCCCGCGTCAATGGCCACGACCACGCGGGCGAGTTGGTTGCAGCACAAGCTCGTCGGGTTTGCGTACGACCGTCGGCACCGACCGGTCGTCGTCGAACTGTGCGAACACGCGGCGCGATCACAGGCAGACCCCGCCACAACCGCGGAAGTGGCGCGCGAAGTCTTCGACACCGGCATCGCCGCCACGTGGTTGCTTTTCGACGGCGGCCTGGCCGAGCGATTCCTCGAGAAGCGCGGGGTGCTGCTGCCGCCGATCGAGCGCGAGATGCTCACGGACTGGGTCACGCGACCGGCCTCGATGTTCGAGATCCTCACATGCGATTGGGGCGTCGCGCTGACGCTGTGCGACTCCAGGTCCGGCGACGCGTACGTCGTACACGACGTACGCGCATCGAAGGAGCACCAGCCGGGCGAATCGGTGCTCGCGCACATCGGGCTCGTCGACGGGCATTTCGAGTTCATCGGCATCCCCATGACCATCGAAGCCCGGCACCGGGAGGACACCGAGGATCTCGTCGCATCGGAGCCCGATGCGTTCGACATGGCCGACTGGTTCGCCGGCATCACCGCCCCGGGACCGACACCCTGAAACGGACCACGAACATCATGTGCGCGGCTCCAGGAATGCCGCGTACACCGGCTTGATCAGGTCGGTCACTAACACGCCTTGCCGACGAAGTTCGAGGTTCTCGAGCGCGGTCAGGACCGCGTGGGCCACTTCGGGAGCCTCGGCGGCGCCCGCTGACGTCTCACCCGTGGGCAGTGGCAGGCCCGGTGTGAGTGGCCACCACGGCGCGATCGCTGCGGCAGACGCTCGTGCACCTCCGGGCACACCGCCCGCGGCCCCGCGCTCGCGAAGCGTGCGCATCACCTCGTCGCGCGTTCGCCCGTGCCACGCGAGCAACAGCCACGGGTCTCGGTCGAGCTGATCGGCGTACACGTACAGCACCGCAGCGATGTGCTTGCACGGATTCTCG